>DAOUUW010000236.1 GCA_030667965.1 Deltaproteobacteria bacterium | reverse complement strand
TGATGCGGAAGGAAACGACGGACTCATCATTCGCAGTTTGTCCATGGAGGATTATGGCAGGGCAGGGACAAAGGAATTACCAGACAACTCGGCTATATACAAGGCCGGTGGAGAGGGCATGCTGAGCAGTTCCAGCCTTGCTGCGTATGTTGTGGAACCTCTGCCCCCAACACGCAAGAAAGTTACCCTCTCCCTGAGCGAAGAAAATAAAAGAAGAATCTCGATTTACACCTATGAAATTGAGAATAACAAGATATTCCCGCGCGAATACCTCCTGCAAACCTATATCGGCGATAATTTCAGCCCGATGCCGTTCACCGTGGGATTGATGATTCTCATTGTGTTTCTCAGTGAAAAATTTGTGGTGAAAAGGCTGAAGCAATAGACTTTTCTTTAAAATCGATACTTGAGATCAAGCACCACAACATTGACAACGACGTTTTCATTCTGAGGGGGAAGTTCTGTCGCCCTGTGATAGACGTATTTTAATCCAATTTCTCCACCGCCAATCTTTTTCGCCAATCCTGCCATATACGTCTTATTAAATTCCATGGCATGATGCTGCACCTTAAAGCCGTCATCCATTACGGCAAAAACCCGTTTACCAAATAAAGCGCCTACAAAACCCGTAAAACCGTGATACGAAGCCTGCAGCCTGATACCGGGGGTAAGATACTCCCTACGGGCATTCCTGCTGTACGAATTATCCTGAAAATTATCCAGCCTGATCATTTTTCCAAACAAACAGGTATTGAATTGAATGTCATGCCATGTAAAACCACGAGAAATGAAAAAATCGCTTTGCTGGACATCAAAGTCCTGATAATCACTCAGATACTGCGTAAAGGCAAATTTCCACTGTTTAATACCACTGTACCCCAATCCGAAGCTGTAGATATTGCCGTCGTCCGTGGGGGCAATATTATCTCCCATACGAATATACCCGGCATTAAACTCCAGATGATTACGAAAACGATAGCGGTATTTGGAAAAGAAATTATTGAGTATAAGGTCCTCATGCAGGGGCGGCTGGAATGTCTTGACCTCTCTTCGCTCATACATGAATTGCAGCGTGTTGTTGCCTCTGGTTGCGTCCAGTCCGACACAGTAATCTATCCCGTTGCGTTTGATGGCGGAATTTTTAAAATCAAGAAACCCCACTTGCGTTTTCAAGGTGAAGCCATTATCAGCTGCTACGGTAGCAGAAGGGATAAAAGAGAACAGAACAAAGATTACGGCAACGATACAACATACACGTTTCCCATAAAAAAAGCGGACTGGCACACCTCTTTTCTGTAAGATATAAAACATTGCACCTCCTTAACAAAACAGCACCCATCCGACAAGAGAAATACGGGCAATTCCCCTGGGAAGACTGCGTATGAAATGCTTCATTGTTTCACCCTGACCCTGTATGTCAACAAAGTTTTACCAAGCGGGGGCACCTCCACCTGCCAGATGGCCGTATCACTTGCCGCCTTTTCATGCGGCAGGGACTCACTCAGCATTTCCCAGTCGCCGGGAATTGGCTCCACCACCTTAACAACGACTGTTTCCTTCCGGGCGTTTTTCAGCTCAATCTCATAGGCGGACTCATAGACATACTGATAACGGGAAAATCCCGACACCTTTTTAAAATCCATCTGTTTTTTGGCGGCAGTGACATCAAAGGAGTCACCCAGCCGAAGGCGAATGGTTTCATTCTCAGGGGTATGGTCGATGCGGTCCTCTCCTATAAATTGCAGCCTGTCCCGTGAATCCTTCTTGTAAACACGCACAATCCCTTTGGGAAGCGGCAGGCCCAAATTATTATTTTTGCTGTTTTGCGCCTCAACAAAGACGGCAACTTTCATTTTTTTGCCTATTTCACCATATTGCCCCTGGTAATAATGGCTGTGTCCCTGCAGGACAAGCTCCTTACGGCAGGGAACCGCTGCCGCCTGCAGAAGGGAAACCTGCTTTGTCTGGTTGTCCCTGATGGTGGTGGGGCGTTCCAGGCTGTACAGATGATATTCAAACATCTGTTCCTGGGCCATGCCGTCCGCTTCCGCAACCATGGCCATGGCTTTTTCACGGAAAACAGGACGATCCCGCCGTTGCGGGGAGACCTGGTTAACATCACCGGCAACAAGCTGCAGGTTGGCATTAGCATAGGTGGCGCCGCTCTGGTTGGTCAAAGTCACCCAGCCGCTGATATCCATGGAATTATCCCAGCTATTAAGCTCCGCCACATAATCGGCCTGCCAGCCCAGGCCTCCGGTCAGATAACTGAGTTCCACATTCTGGGGGTTGTCCGTACCGCTCTCGACGAGCATGGTCAGGGTGGGACGGTCCCGCAGGTTACCTGGCACATCGGCAAAAATCAGGCGGCCTGGAACACCGGTTTCGATATGATCCCCCATACGCAGCACCACCCCACTGCCGGCGCTTAATACCATAGCGAGTTCGCGGGTCTCCTCTCCGGTGGTCGGATGGCTTTTGACTACGGTCACATCCCGACCCACATATTTCTGCAGCAGGGACTGGGGGGTAAGCAAATCAAATTCGAAATTCTGTTCAAGCACAGAGAGCCCCCCTCCTCCCAGCAAGGCGGTCTCCGGCCGCATCTGTCCGCTGACCTCCCGGAAAGCCAGGACGTTACGTCCCTGGGGCAAGGTAATGGTGCGTTTGTCTTTCACCAGGGCCAGGTTCTGGTTATAGATGGTCAGAGAAAGCCCCTGCTGATCCTTCAGGTTTGAGGTGTATTCCATTGGTCCTGCCTGGGCCGATGCCTGACTTATACAGAAGAAGGCGGCACAGACGACGATTATCTTTTTTTGCATGTTATTCTCCTCAGTCATGAAGGCGTTCATATGAAAAGGCTGTACTTCATTATAACCCGGTTGACTCTTAAAAGCCCCTCTGTTATTTATGGTCTGATTGGACCAATAAGACAAACCTGACCAGTCAGATTAAACAATGCCATCCAGCCACTCCTCTTCCATAGCAGGCGTTTATCGCTTTGAAAAAAAGACACAAGTCGTGCGGCCCCTCTTTTTAAGCGGGGTGTCGGCCGGCTTTCCCTCTCCTGCCGATGATTATATTGACAGGGAGCTTGACTTAAACGACTATTTAATCGCCAACCCGGCAACCACTTTTTTTGTCCGTGTTGCCGGAGATTCCATGGTCGGCGCCGGTATCAACCACGATGATATACTCATTGTCGACCGATCGCTTGAACCTGTAAGCGGCAAAATCGTCATCGCCATTCTGGACGGCGAGCTGACCGTGAAAAGACTTATAAAAACGGAAGATTCCTGGCGGCTGGCGGCGGAAAACCCCGATTATGCCGACACGGTGATCAAGAAGGAGATGGAGCTTGAGATCTGGGGGGTTGTCACCAGTTCCATCCATAAACTTTAATGTGGTTACCAATGACGTTTTGCTCTCGCAGAGGCACAGAGTTCGCTGAGAAAAAACAAAAAAAACTCTGTGCCTCTG
>DAOUUW010000263.1 GCA_030667965.1 Deltaproteobacteria bacterium | reverse complement strand
TTCTCGCTGGCCGGCGACAGAAACAGGGCCGCTGTTTTCTCCACTCCTTTTTTCACCGAGTAGAGGACAAACTCCTTTTTCGTGCCGTCCGGCTCTACATTAATCAACTTCCGGTACATCTCGTAGGATTCCGGCTGTAGATTCCTGTCCACCTGGGCAAGAATCTCATTGGGGTCAACAGGTTCAGCCTTTACGCCGCCCAACCCAAAAACAATAAAAAACAGCATAAAGAGGACAAAAAACCTGCCTGATTGAAAATATGGTATTGTCATAATAAAAGCGCTCCCTGTAACGTTTGACGTGCATACCTGACCGTCAATCAAATTTTTTTGTGATTACCACTAATCCTCAGCCTCACAGGTAAGTAGCTGTCGAAGAACGGGTGTGGGAGCGGATTTATCCGCGAATTTTCCGGGTTGGCAAAGAAAATCAGCTCCAGCTCCTTGCCAGCTCTTTTCGCGGCTAAAGCCACTCTTACAGCACGTACCTTGATTAAAGGCTGAAGTTTGTTGGTAATCACAATTTTTTTTAATTTTACATTTTTAATTTTTCACTGCCGTTACACGTGCCGCAAAGCAGTAATCGGATCCATCCTGGCCGCCTTCCAGGCTGGCTGCAGACTGGCGGCAACGGCAATGCCGATGACAATCAGCACCACTGTAACAACATCGCCTGCCGCAATGGTGGGCGACAGCAGCAGACCGGTCTGCCGACCGAAATCAAAGGTAATCTGCGAGGCATTGAGAGTCGAAATCGTTATAAGGCTGATGACTGTGCCCACTGCCGTTCCTAAAATACCCAGTAAAAATCCTTCCATGACAAAAAGTCCCAGGATTTTATTCGGCGAGGTGCCGATGGCGGCAATGGTGCCAATTTCATTGATCCGTTCATACACCGCCATGATCATGACATTCATGATGCTGACCAGCACAATGGCCACCAGCATGATTTTAATAAAAAAAGTCATCAAATCGATCATTTTGGCAATATTAAAAAAGGGTGAAATCTTCTCCCAGGTATGGATCTCAAAAACAGGTTTGCCTTCTTTATTGGTCATCGAGGCAAGCTCTCCTTTCAGACGGGAGAAAACAGCAGGCAGCTGGTCGATGTTTTTCAGACGGATGGCCACTTCGCTAATCTCCGCCCCGTTAATGCGCAGCAGAGTTTTGGCGTCATCAAGATGGATCATGCCGTCACGACCGCCGGGACCGGAAATTCCCTCCAGGATGCCGCGCACCACAAAGGTCTGTCCGTTGACCGAGCCATCCTTGTTATTGGCCACCAGCACGATGGTGTCACCCACTTTCACCTTCAGGCCTTTGGCAATAAGCTCCGGCACCAGGATTTCACCCTTGGCAATCAGTCCATCTTTTTCACCCTGGATGATGCGATCGGCAATCAGGGGTGCAGCGCCCATCTCCTTGTCCGGCAGCACCGCATTAAGACGAATATTCGTTGTTTCAGTGAAATTAGAAAACATGGCTCCGAGCTTTATTCGCATGGAATAGGCTTCCACCGCCTCTTCATTGGCCAGAATTTCTTTTATTTTCTTAATCTGTTTGGCATTGAGATTGCGATTTAACGGCAAACTGTCCACCGAGGCCAGATAACCTTTTTTATGAATCTGCATATGGCCGATCATGGAGTCGGTGATCTGGCCGATCATCATGGCCTTGAAAGAGCCGGATACCGAGATAAAAAGAAGCACGGCTACCACCCCCAAGGTAATGAGCATGGTGGTGAGAAAGGTGCGGCGCTTGTATCTTTTAAGGTTGCGGCAGGCTAGTTTGAAAATATTAAACATGGCTCCCTCCTTCTCCCTTCACAGCTTCAGCAAGCAATCCGTCTTCCAGGGTAAAGGTCCAATCGACACTTTTGACGATCCTCGGATCATGGGTGGAAAAGACAAAGGTTGTCTGAAACTCATCACGCATCCGCTTCATCAGGGAAATTATCCGGTTAGCGGTTTCCCTATCCAGGTTGGCGGTTGGTTCATCAGCCAGCACCAGTTTGGCATTGGTAACCAGGGCCCTGGCCACAGCCACCCGCTGCTTCTGTCCGCCGGAAATCTGGCCGGGATACTTGTTTACCTGGTCTGCCATGCCCACGGCGTCAAGCATCTCCAACACCCGCTTCTGCCGTTTTTCCCTGGGCCAGTCCTGCACCATCAACAGAGGATATTCAACATTTTCAAAAACGGTCAGCACGGGAATGAGATTAAAATCCTGAAAAACAAAACCAATATTGTCTCCCCGGAAACGGGCCGCCTCCTTGCGGTCGAGATTAGTGACTTCCCGACCGGCAACCTGCAGCGTGCCCCTGGTGGGCGGATCAAGGCAACCGATCATGTTGAGCAGGGTTGACTTGCCGCTGCCGGAAGGACCGATAAATGAGACAAACGAAGCCGGCTCAATGGAGAAATCAACACCCCGTATGGCCTTGACATCAATGTCTCCCGCCGTGTAGGTTTTTTCAAGCTGTCTTGCGACAATAAGTGACATGGTTTTTCCTTATGGTAAAT
>DAOUUW010000140.1 GCA_030667965.1 Deltaproteobacteria bacterium | reverse complement strand
CTTCGTGAACTTCGTGAACTTCGTGGTAAATAATAATTTATCACTTTTCAAATATCAATTTACGGCAAAGCCGGATAGAGTACTATGGCAAAATTATGCAAATTCTGCCAGAAAAATAAGAGGGTGGGTCATGCTGACAAATATGAAAGAAATCAGGGATATCCTGCAAAATTCTAAGACCATAGCCGTGGTGGGTCTTTCTCCTAAAGAAAGCAGGCCGAGCAATATGGTGGCCGATTACCTCAAGCAGGCCGGCTACCGGATTATTCCGGTGAATCCGGGACAGAGCGAAATTCTCGGAGAACGATGCTACCCCAGTCTGCTGGACATTACAGAGCCCGTTGATGTGGTAAATATCTTCCGCCGCGCCGAGGACGTGCTGCCCGTGGTCGAGGATGCGGTGAAAATCAAGGCAAAAGTCGTCTGGATGCAGCAGGACATTGTCAATGAAGAAGCGGCCCGCCTGGGCCGGGAGAACGGCCTGATTGTGATAATGGACCGATGTCTCAAGGTGGATCACGCCTCATTGCTGTGAGTGTGTGCAAAAAAATGGATAACCACGAAGACCACGAAGCACACGAAGAAAAAACAAAAAAGATTTCCTATGTTCTCTTGTAGTTAACCACTTCGTGGTCTTCGTGTGCTTCGTGGTAAAATAACAATTTATATGCGACTTTGACAGTGCCGTGGCTTTTTATCCTAAAAGATTGACTTTCCATTGATCTTGCGATAAATTTAGCAGTTTTTTATCGCGGCTACCGCGACGTAACCAAACACCCGGGAACAGGGTGGCTTTTCACTTTGCCCCTCTGCCCCTTTACCCCTTTGTCCCTGGGTTACAATTTTGAGGTAAAAAACTGTGAGTGTGAAAGCCCTGAAAGGCTTTAAAGATATTGTTCCCGGCGAGGTGGAAACCTGGCAGTACATTGAAAAGACGGCCAGGGACATTTTCCACAGGTTTGATTTTTCCGAGATCAAGGTGCCGATCCTGGAAAAGACAAAGCTTTTTGTTCGTAGTATCGGCGAGACTACCGATATTGTTGAAAAAGAAATGTACACCTTTACCGACCGCAACGGCTCTTCGCTGACCATGCGTCCGGAAGGAACGGCCCCTGTGCTGCGTGCCTATATTGAAAACGGCCTGCAGAGTAAAAAGGCGGTACAGAAACTTTATACCATCGGTCCCATGTTTCGCCATGAGCGGCCCCAGAAGGGGCGTTTACGCCAGTTTCACCAGATGAGCGTCGAAGTGCTTGGCACCGATCTTCCCAGGGTGGATGCCGAGGTCGTGGCCATGGCCTGGCTCATCGTCAAGGAACTCGGCCTGACGGCAAGTCTTGAGATCAACTCGCTGGGCTGTAAAAAATGCAGGCCCTCCTTTAACAAGGCATTGCTTAGCTTTCTGGACCAGGCCGAAAATCTCTGTGACGATTGTCAGCGCAGAATAAAAATCAATCCCCTGCGGGTGCTTGACTGCAAGAGCGCCAATTGCCGGGAGCAGTATGTAAAAGCGCCGTCAATTCTTGATCATATCTGCGTGGGCTGTGACGAACATTTCAAATCGGTGAAGGAAGGGCTCGGCCTGCTTGGAGTACCATACAAGGTCAACTCCTTTATGGTGCGCGGCCTGGATTATTATACCCGTACAACCTTTGAGCTGATCACCGGCGATCTGGGAGCCCAGAGCGCCATTGGAGCCGGCGGCCGTTATGACGGCCTGGTGCAGCAGCTTGGCGGCCCGGATGTGCCGGGAATCGGCTTTGCCATGGGCATGGAGCGGCTTGCCCTGCTTCTTGAGCAGCAGGAACAGAGCGTTCCCCTGCCGGCGGTTGATATTTTTGTTGCCGCCCTGGGAGAAACAGCCCAGAAAAAGGGTTTTGCCCTCACCCATAGGCTGCGGCAGGCGGGACTCACCGTTATCATGGACCACCAGGACCGCAGCCTGAAAAACCAGATGAAACAGGCCGGCCGGGCCAATGCCCGCTATGCCCTTATTCTTGGGGAAGAGGAGCTTGCAAAAGGCCGGGCGGTGCTGCGTAATATGGAAAACCGCGAGCAGCATGACGTTGCTGTTACTGAAGATATGACGGGTATAATAATGCAAAATGTAAAATGAAAAGTGTAAAATGAAGGTACTTTTTCTATAGATTTTAACCACGCTTTGTATTTATTATATTTATTTTGTTTTTAAAATTTTTAACTTTGCATTTTACATTCTGCATTAAATAAAAAGGAGATCCTATGGAATCCATGGGGGAGCTGAGGCGCAGTCATTCATGCAATGAGCTGGGCATTGATCATATTGATGAGGAAATAACATTAATGGGCTGGATCCTGCGTCGGCGGGATCATGGCGGGGTTATTTTTATCGACCTGCGTGACCGCTGGGGTATTACCCAGATTGTTTTCAACCCGGAACTCAACAGCGAGGAGCATGCCAAGGCCCATGCCCTGCGCAGCGAGTGGGTTCTTGCTGTTAAGGGCCGTGTTTCGCCCCGGCCGGAAGGCATGGTCAATGAAAACCTGAAAACCGGAGCCATTGAGGTGATGGTCAACGAACTGCGTATCCTTAATGTCAGCAAGACACCTCCCTTTCCCCTGGATGAGGACGTCGAGGTATCCGACAATCTTCGCCTGCAGTATCGGTATCTTGATCTGCGGCGCCCCGGCATGGCGAATAATCTCATCATGCGCCATAAGGCATGCCAGGCATTGCGCTCCTATCTTAACGGCGAAAATTTCCTGGAAATAGAGACCCCGTTTCTCACCCGCTCAACCCCGGAAGGGGCACGCGATTATCTCGTTCCCAGCCGGGTCAATGCCGGTAAATTTTACGCCCTGCCGCAGTCGCCCCAGCTTTTTAAGCAGCTGCTCATGGTGGCCGGCATGGACCGCTATTACCAGATTGTTAAATGTTTCCGTGATGAGGACCTGCGGGCCGACCGGCAGCCGGAATTTACCCAGGTTGATATGGAGCTTTCCTTTGTGCGCGAAGAGGACATCTACCGTATCGCCGAAGGCTTGATGACAAGTCTTTTTGTCGCCACCAGAGATATCGAGCTCAAGACTCCCTTTCCCCGCATGACCTATGATGAGGCCGTGGCCCGATTCGGCACGGACAAGCCGGATACCCGTTTTGCCCTTGAGCTGATCAGCCTCACCGACGTGGTGAAAGACTGCGGTTTCAAGGTGTTCCGTACGGTTGTGGAAAAAGGCGGACTGGTGAAAAGTATCAATGCCAAGGGTTGCGCCACCTTCTCCCGCAAGGACCTTGATGACCTGACAGGCTATGTCGGCAATTTTGGCGCCAAGGGCCTGGCCTGGGTCAAGGTGAAAGAGGACGGTGAGTGGCAGTCCCCCATTGCCAAATTTTTTACCGAGCAGGAACGGGCCGATATGAGCGCCACCCTTGACGCCCAGCCCGGCGATCTTCTCTTTTTCGTGGCAGATGCCCCGGCCATCGTCCATCAGGCCCTGTCCGAATTGCGGCTCGAACTGGCCCGCAGGCTTGCTATGGTGGATAAGAATACCTTTGATTTTCTCTGGGTGACGGATTTCCCCCTGTTGGAATATGATCACGAACAGAAGCGCCATACTGCCGTGCACCATCCCTTTACCCTGCCGGTGGAAGAGGACATGGCACTGCTTGACAGTGATCCGGGCAAGGTGCGCAGCCGGGCCTATGACCTGGTGCTGAACGGCACGGAAATCGGCGGCGGCAGTCTGCGTATCCATCAGAAAGACATGCAGGATAAGGTTTTTGCCGCCCTGGGTATCGACGCGGAAGAGGCTGCTGATAAATTTGATTTTCTTCTCAAGGCCCTGGAGCTGGGCGCTCCACCCCATGGTGGTATTGCCTTTGGTCTTGACCGGTTGATGATGATCCTGACAGGCCGTGATTCCATCCGCGACGTTATCGCCTTCCCCAAAACGCAAAAGGCCACCTGCCCCTTGACCGATGCACCGGCAGGCGTGGCGAGAAAGCAACTCACCGAGCTGCATCTCAGGCCGGACTGGTAAAAAGGCAATTGACAATTGATAATTGATATTTGATAATCAGCTATCAGCGAAAATATACTTGCGGAGATTCCCATAATGCCCATTGATACAATTGAATATGCCTATACATTTGATGATCTCCTTCTGGTGCCGCAGGCCTCGGAGGTGCTGCCCAATGAGGTCAATCTGGCAACCAGTCTGACCCGACACATTACCTTGAATATCCCCCTTGTCAGTGCGGCCATGGACACGGTGACCGAGCATCGGTCAGCCATCGCCATGGCCAGGGAGGGCGGCATCGGCATTATCCACAAGAATATGTCCATTGATGAACAGATTCTTGAGATTGTCAGGGTGAAAAAATCTGAATCCGGCATGATTGTCGATCCGGTCACCGTGGAGGAAGGGAACACCGTTGGCCAGGTCAACGAGATTATGAAAAGTTATCGTATTTCAGGGGTGCCGGTGCTGAAAGACGGCAAGTTGGTGGGTATTGTCACAAACCGAGATCTGCGTTTTGTCTCCGATCATGACCTGCGGGTCAACGAGGTAATGACCAGCAAGAATCTGGTGACGGCAAAAGTGGGCATTACCATGGAACAGTCCAAGGCACTGCTCCATGAGCATCGTATTGAAAAGCTGTTGGTGGTTAATGACTCCGGCGAGCTGCAGGGGCTGATTACCATCAAAGACCTGGAAAAGATCAAGAAATATCCCCAGGCGGCCAAGGATTCGTTTGGGCGGCTTCGGGTCGGCGCTGCCATCGGCGTGGGAAGCGATCTTGAAGATATTGCCAGGATGATTGAGGCTGAGGTTGACGTTTTTGTCCTTGACTCGGCACACGGTCATTCCAGAAATATTCTTAATGCCCTGAAATCAATGAAAGACGCTTTTCCGGACAGCCAGATCATCGCCGGCAACGTTGCCACGGGGGAAGGAACAGAGGCGCTCATTGCCGCTGGAGCGGACTGCGTCAAGGTCGGGGTCGGCCCCGGCTCGATCTGCACCACCCGTATTGTTGCCGGGGTCGGCGTGCCGCAGCTTACCGCCATTCAAAATTGTAAAAAAGTGGCGGAAAAACATGGCATTCCAATCATCGGTGATGGCGGCATCAAGCATTCGGGTGACATCACCAAGGCAATCGGCATGGGGGCGGATGTCGTCATGATCGGCAGCCTTTTTGCCGGCTGCGATGAGACGCCCGGGGAAACATTTCTCTACCAGGGCCGCACCTACAAAGGATACCGGGGCATGGGTTCCCTTGGCGCCATGAAAAAAGGCAGCAGCGACCGCTATTTCCAGGAAAATGTGGAATCCACCTCCAAGCTGGTCCCTGAAGGTATTGAAGGCAAGGTGCCTTATCGCGGCCCCATCAGTCACACCATTTATCAGTTGGTGGGTGGCCTGCGCTCCGGCATGGGTTATCTGGGCGCGCCAAGCATTGCCGAGCTGCAGAAAAAAGCCAGATTTGTCCGTATCAGCGTGGCCGGTCTGAAAGAGAGCCATGTGCATGATGTTATCATCACCAAAGAGGCTCCGAATTATCGGATGAGTTAATAACCTGCTGGAAGCAGGCTCCACCGGCTGTTAGACACTTTATCAATTATGATGGTCTCGTAAAAAGTCTAAAATTCGGATTTTTTGCGTCGTAAGTCGTTGAGTTAGTGTCACCAATTTTTGAGATTTCGACTTTTTACGAGACCATCAATTATCAATTATCAATTACAAATTGCCCCTAAAAATGAACATACACAGCGAAAAAATACTGATCCTTGATTTTGGTTCCCAGACAACCCAGCTCATTGCCCGCCGTATCCGTGAGCAGAAGGTTTACTGCGAAATTCATCCCTATACACTTCCCCTGGAAAAGATAAAAGAGATGCAGCCCAAGGGCATTGTTCTTTCCGGCGGCCCGGCCAGTGTCTATGACGAGGCCGCACCCCTGAGCGATCCGGCTGTGTTTGAACTCGGTGTTCCGGTGCTCGGCATCTGCTACGGCGCCCAGCTCATGACGCACCAGTTGGGCGGTGCGGTTGAGCGGGCGGAAAAAAGGGAGTTCGGTAAATCCGATCTGGAGGTTCTGTTTACGGCCGGGCTTTTTGCCGGACTTGAGGACGGCGCCGGCCGCCATCAGGTGTGGATGAGCCACGGCGACCGTATAGAAAAACTGCCTGAAGGGTTTGTCTCCTCGGCCCGCAGCGAGCATTCCCCCCATGCCGCTATCCGGCATGGAGAAAAAAATCTGGTGGGTGTTCAGTTTCATCCCGAGGTGGCCCATACCCTGATCGGCACCGATGTGCTGCGGAATTTTATTTTCGGCATCTGCGGCTGCGATCCCAGCTGGACCATGCATAATTTTGTCGAAAGCACGGTGCGTGATATCAAGGAAAAGATCGGCAGCGGTCAGGCCCTCTGCGCCCTGTCCGGCGGGGTTGACTCTTCGGTGACGGCGGCTCTTGTTCACCGGGCCATCGGCGACCAGCTCGTCTGTATTTATGTCAATAACGGCCTGATGCGTACCGGCGAGACAAAAAGCCTGATGCGTTATTTTGAGGAAAAGACCCGTCTCAAGGTCATTGAGGTTGATGCGGAGGACTATTTTCTCGGAGAGCTTGAAGGAATAGTTGACCCGGAGGTGAAGAGAAAACGAATCGGCTACGGCTTTATCAAGATTTTTGAGGAAGAGGCAAAGAAACTGGGCGATGTCAAATACCTGGCCCAGGGCACCCTCTATCCCGATGTCATTGAAAGCGTTTCCTTCCGGGGCGCGGCGGTGATCAAGTCGCACCATAATGTCGGCGGCCTGCCCGAAGTGATGAAGCTTGACCTGATTGAGCCCCTGCGGGAGCTTTTTAAAGACGAGGTGCGTGAACTTGGCCTTGAGCTCGGTCTGCCCGAGGAGGCCATTTACCGCCAGCCCTTTCCCGGTCCCGGCCTTGGCATCCGTATCATGGGCGAGGTGACCAGGGAACGGCTGCACCTGCTGCGCCGGGCCGATGTCATTGTCCTGGAAGAGATGAAAAATTCCGGTTACTACCGCAAGGTATGGCAGTCCTTTGCCGTGCTGCTGCCCATCCGGACAGTTGGCGTCATGGGCGATGAACGTACCTATGAAAATGTCGTCGCCCTGCGCTCTGTGGACAGTGTTGACGCCATGACAGCCGACTGGTCCAAGCTTCCCTATGACCTGCTGGGCCGCATCTCCAACAGGATTATCAACGAGGTGCGCGGCGTGAACAGGGTGGTCTTTGATATCTCCTCAAAACCCCCCGGCACCATTGAATGGGAGTAGGGCGATATACCAAATTCACTTCATTTTTAACGCAAAGACGCGAAGGCTCAAAGATTTTAAAATCTTTTTATATTTTTTACGATTACATCATCTATGTTAAAAACCGGAATATACGTTGACGCTGAAAATATCCGTCTGTGCGGCGGCTACGGCATGCGTTATGACGTGCTTGTCGAACTTGCCAACAGCGGTAATTCCATCATGCTGCGGGCCAATTCCTATCTGGCCGAGGATCGGGAGCGTACCAAAATCGATCCTGAGTACCGTCAGAAGCTCTATAACTACCACGATATCCTGCGAAATTGCGGTTTCAAAATCATCAAAAAATACGTGCAGCGCTATGTTGATGATGAGGGCGTGGTCACCACCAAGGCCAATGCCGATATGGATCTTGCCATTGACGCCATCCTGCAGTCGCGTAACCTTGACAGGGTGATTCTGGTCACCGGAGACGGCGATTTTTTAAGACTGGTAACAGCCCTGCAG
>DAOUUW010000056.1 GCA_030667965.1 Deltaproteobacteria bacterium | reverse complement strand
GAAGAAAAATGCATCGGCTGCATGGCCTGCCAGGGCGCCTGTCCATGGCAGATCCCACAGCATAACCCTGTAACCAACAAAGCAGTTAAATGCGACTACTGCATGGACAGGCTCGACGCAGGTCTTAAACCCGCCTGTGTATCCAAATGCACCACCCATGCATTGAAGTTTGTATCATTACAGGAGTTGTAAGAAAAGTGCCTAAAGTACTTTCAACTTTAGGCACTTTAGACACTTAAATAAAATGAAACCCGCAACAAGCCAAAATAAGGAAAGAGAATACCTTCAGGTATTCCAGAAGGTAACCAAGCTTATCAGTATGGTTCTTGACCCCCAGCAGGTTATGGACTTGGTGGTACGCCGTTTACCGGAACTCCTTGATGTGGATGCCGCCACCATCAGACTCCTTGACAGCGGCACCAATACTTTTTTTCTTGGCGCGGCCCATGGACTGTCGGATGAGTATCTTTCACGCGGATCAATTGATACGGCAAATTCCATGGAAATGATCCTGAGCGGACATCCGGTGGCGAAAACCGGTCTTGACAATGACCCGCTCTATAAACACAGCGAGGAAGCAGCCAGGGAGGGCATCAAAAGCGCCCTGGCCCTTCCCATTATTTTCCAGGGGCACATCATCGGTATCATGCGCCTGTTAACAAAAAACACCCGTATCTTTACGTCCTCGGAAATTTCTTTTTCCATGGCTCTAGCCGAACAAATTGGTGTGGCTATCTCCAATGGACGCCTGTTTGCCGAGATGGAAAATCAGGTTGATTTCCTGCAGGAGGTGCGTGAAATCTCGCGGCTGGTTAATTCAACCCTGGATCTTGATAAAATTTTAAACACCATTGTTGAGAAACTGCCCAAGGTCATGGGGGTAAAAGCATGCACCATCCGCCTGCTCCAGCCGGAAACAAACAAGCTGGAACTGGCTGCAACTTCCGGGCTTTCAAAAGAATACCTGAAACGGGGCAGCATAAAAAAAGAAAATTCTATTTTTATGGCCTTGAAAGGGGAGCCGGTGGCTGTCTTCGATGCTGCCAACGACCCACGGGTTCAGTATCATGAAGCAATCCGGAAAGAAGGCATTAAAAGCATACTGGCGGTTCCCATTAAAAAAGGAGAAGAAGTTATCGGTGTCCTGCGGCTTCTCACCACCGAGCCCCGCTGTTTTTCCAGCAGTGAAATTACCTTTGCCGTGGCAGTGGCTGAAGAGAGCGGCAACGCTATCCAGAAAGCCAGAACATACAAAAAAATCACCCTGCTTTTTAACCAGATTGAAGAAAATGAACGATTTCTTCAGAATATCCTGGACTCAATAGGGGCTCAGCTCATTGTTATTGACAGAAAAAAGCATGTGGTCATGGCCAACAGAAGATTTCTGCAAGACCATGGCCTGGCGGAAGAAGAAGTTCTTGGTCAGCCTTACCATGCCTGCACTCCCTGGGAATCCAGTGAAGAAAAACCGTCTCTGGCTGATGAAGTCCTTGTTTATGCAAAACGCCTTTTTACGTTCGATATGTTGAACAAAGACGGAGAGATACAATATGTGGAGCGCAGTCTTTCTCCTATCCTCAATGATGAAGGGAAAGTGGAATTTGTCATTGAAGTTGTACACGACATTACCGCCCAGCATCAGTTGGAACAAGAAAAAATGGAGAGAATGAAGCTGCAGGGTGTACTGGAAATGGCAGGCACGGCAGCCCATGAATTGAACTCTCCCCTGTTTGCCGCCCTGGGAACGGCTCAACTCCTGCGCGATGACCTGCCGCCCGGAGAGATGACCGAAGACATGGACCTGATCATCCGCAATATGAAGACCATGTCCGACCTGACCCGCAAGATGACAGCCATGACCGGCTTTGAGACAAAGGACTATGTTGGCAAAACCAAAATAGTGGAAATCAAATAAGTGTCAGGTGGTAAAGTGTTAAGTGTGGGGACAATTTCTCCTCTCTCCCGCCCAAAACCCTCGCATCTTAACACTTTACCACCTGACACTTGTATTAACGAAACAAGGAGGTACTGAAGCAGACATGTTTCATGGAAAACAAAAAGAAAGCATCATGAACAATTCATTGCAGCAGAATTTTTTGGACAAAATGATTTAACCTTTTGGAGGGATACGTATGAAGAAAATAAATCTGTTAATGAGTGTCATTGCTGTGACCATATTCATTTTCAGCTCAAATGTTTTTGCAATTGATGCAAAAATAGCAGCAAAATCCGTTAAAGCCGGTACTCCAGTCAGTGTGGAGGGAACCATTGACCCGGGTAGCGAGCTGACCGTCATAGTCTGCTCCGACAAAATGTTTACACCTGCAGACTCCCCCGGATCAAAAGAAAAAAAGAGATTGACTGAGGGCAAGGACGGCAAAAACATCTTTGGCGATACGGCAATACCAGCCACCTATTATGTGGTGAGCAGCACTCCGGAAACCTTTGCGACAAGTACATCCGCACCAAAAGGACAGACGTCCGGAATTTTTGCCTTCCCGCCCTTCAAGTATCAGGTGCAGGTCAATAAAATAAAACCATGGGAAGAGATCCCGGCCGACGCCAGGGCACTGCTTAGGCCCATCAACAGCGAAAAACAGTGGAAGTTTCTGATTTTTACCCATGAAAAAAAATTCGGTATCAACACTATTGCCAAGGAAGCCGCCATTGGTGGCGGAAATGCCAGAATGGTCCTGGCCGATTCCAACAAGCAACCGGAAGCCTGGAATAAAGGGGTTAGCCTTAACCTGGATAAAAACAGCGGCAAATTTTCCGTCACCATGACTCCGTACAAACACCTTGCCCCTGATACCATGATGGCCGTTTATGTCAACGGACAGAAGATCGACACCTTTAAAGTTGAAAAATCAGGCTATTACTTTAAAACCGCCAGTGTTTACATGAATCCCCTGGTTGTTTTCGGCGGCACCTTTGTAATCGGCATTCTCTTTGTTGTCATGGGCGCGGCAGGCGGTTTGTTTACAGCAGCCTTCCAGATCACCGTTATCGGCACAAAAGGTCCCATCGGTATCAATGCCGGTAACACCATTAAACCGACCAACCTCTTCCTGACTCTCTGCTCGCCCATCACAGGGCTGATCACCTACTTTAAGGAAAAACGTTTTGCCTGGCCGGTTGCCCTCTGTTTTGCCATCGGTATTATTACCGGCGCCTTCTTCATCGGTCCCCCTCTGTCAGCAAAATATCTAAACCTGGCAGCTTTCAAATTCTATCTGGGTATCATCTGTTTCGTCATCGGCATCAAGCTCTTTATCGAATCACTGCCCAGTTCCATTAATAAGAAAAAAGCAATGAAGGCCATTGTTCAGAAATTCAACGCTGCCGTAAAAGAGGCCAAGGAATCCGGCAAGGCCATGGAGCTTGGCAAAGTTGAATTTGATAAATTTAATTTTATTCAATTCGACATGAAATTCTGGGGAGAGACCTTTATCGCCCGTCCTCTGATGATGTTTATCGGCGGTATTGTCATGGGTGTTATTGCCTCATCCTTTGGTGTTGGCGGCGGCTTCATGTTCATGCCGTTCATGACCACCCTCGTCGGCTACCCCATGTATCTGGCCGTGCCCATTGCCATCACCGGTGCATTCGCTACTTCATTGGGTGGTATTGCCAAGTTTGTCACCATGGGCTACAATCCTGACTGGATCATGGCAGCCCTCATCGCTGCAGGCGCCATGTGCGGCGGCATGGTGGGACCAAAAATCCAAAAAAGACTGCCGGAAATCTTCCTGAAACGCATGCTGGCCCTGGCGTTGATCATCATTTTCGCCAAATACACCGGCCTGATTGTTTTTATGCGGTAAAGAAGGTGACTATCAACCACGAAGTCCACGAAAAACACGAAGAAAAAACAAAACGCATTCTTTTTCTTTTTTAAAAAAATGTTCTTCGTGACCTTCGTGTTCTTCGTGGTTAACTGAAATTTGACGTTATCTTTAGATGAATCAGCACAATGTGACATTTAAGTTTGGGGTTGATACCATGGAAAAAACAATTGAACTCGTTTCCTCCTTTCTAGACCAACTGTATTTCTCTTTTATCAACCCCTTTTTTTATTTCCTGGGCCAGGGGCTTGAATATCTTATCATCAAGCCCCTGGACTTTTTTCATTTTCAACCTGTTTCCAAAATCATTGTCGTCGCTATTTTGACAGCTTTGCTGTCCCTTTTCCTGCGACGACTGTTCAAAGTGGATAAAAAAGAACGCAATTTTAAAAAAATCTTTACGGAAAAAAAGAAGAAACAGCAGGATTTCTCTCTTATTACAGACTGGAAAAGCAAAGAGGCCTTTTACCGGGCATCAGATAATGACATTGATGAAGATTTCAACACGTATCTTGCAGGCCGTTATGCGAGCTATGTGGCTGTCTACATGCTGCCTATTTTTCTGGCAATGCACTGGCTGGGGATTATTTTCAATGAAGCACGCTTTGTCATGGATCTACCGGCTAACGCATTCGGCCTTGAGGGACTTTCCATTTCGCTTGTTTTTCTTACAACCTATCTCACAGCGCTCATAACATTTTATTTTGTCAGTAAAATACCAAAAAACAAAGCAGCCTATAATTGATTACATGCATGGACTATTCTCATGCTTAACATCGTAAAACAATTCGCCCACCAACTCATTTCCCCGGAGGGAGCAGGTCGGGCAAAATATACCATTTTTAAAGAACTTCTTAAGCAGGACAGACACGCTCATGACATGCTGGCTGAGCTTGAAGAACTCTATTACCAACACAAAAAAGTTGATATCAATGTTGTTAACCGTCTTTTCAATGAGCTTTCAACCGCTGTCTCCACCATGGTTTCCTGCCTGTCCCATCTTGCCCCCGGTTCGTACGGCAACTTAAGGGATTACTACAAAAAATTTGACTTTTATGCCCGTTTTGCCCTTTCGCCACCTGAGATCGATACCTCGCCGCCCTTTATCCTCCCTATAAACGGGTTTTATGACAATGATCTCCAGGTTGGCGGCAAGGGTTTTCATCTTGCTCAAGTTAAAGAAATACTGGGACTGCCGGTTCCTGAAGGTTTTGTCATCTCCACATCGGCCTACAATTTTTTTATTGAAAAAAACGGCCTGAAACACCGTGTTTACGATCTTCTCTCACGACTTGACAGTAACTCACCTTCACTTTACAAAGAAATATCAGAAAAACTGACGTCATTAATCCTAAACGCCGATGTACCGACAAATCTGGAGAAGACGATCATTTTTTCTTTTGAGGAGTTGCGGAAAGGATCAGGAACGGAGCTCTTTGCCCTGAGAAGCAGCGCAGTCAGCGAGGATTCGCACATTTCTTTTGCCGGCCAATATTCATCCATTCTCCAGGTGGATAAAAGCATTCTCATTGCCTCCTATAAAAAAGTTCTGGCCGGCAAATTTTCACCCCGGGCCTTATATTACCGCATCATGAATGGCATCCTTGATGATGCCACCCCCATGGCGGTACTGGTTCTGGAAATGATTGACGCCGAGGCAAGCGGCGTTATAACAACCATTAATCCCACTGACCGCAACAATGATGATATTTTCATACACACGGTACGTGGACTGGGTGAATCTCTGGTGGGAGGAAAAATTTCACCGGAGACAATCATTGTCAAAAAAAAGGATGACGGGGTTATTTTTAAACGTCAGTCACCGGCAAGGGGTCGTAACTCCACGCAGCATACATCTTTTACCCTGTCGGACAAAGACGCCCTGCAGCTTGCCGCATGGGCGAGACAAATTGAATCCTTTTACAACACCCCCCAGGACATTGAATGGTCACTTGACCGGCACAACCGCCTCTTCCTGTTGCAAGCCCGCTCCCTTCACGTACAAGAGAAGTCGGAAAAGACGGATATTCCCAAAACAGAGGGAATCCCCGTCCTGTTGCAAGGCGGCGAAGCAGCATCTCGCGGAGTTGCCTGTGGCAGGATCTATCATCTTGACAATGAAAACAATATGCATATGATCCCTGAAGGTGCAATTCTGGTGACACCGGTCACCCCGCCTTCTTATGTGCGAATTCTTGACCGCCTGGCCGGCGTCGTAGCGGACCAGGGAAGCGCTGCGGACCATTTTGCCTCCGTGGCGAGAGAATTCGGGGTACCAGTCCTGGTAAAGACCGGCAATGCTTGCCTGAAATTACAGGAAGGGAGTACGGTGACTCTCTGGCCGGATGAAAAAAAAGTTTTAGATGGTCACATCGACTCCCTGCTGCAGCATTATAAACCGGTGAAAAGTCCCCATGCACAAAGCCCTTTCCAGCGTGCTTTTAAAATGGTCATCGACTTTATTTCCCCTTTGCAGCTTGTCAACCCTGACGATCCTGCCTTTATCCCGGAAAGTTGTCGTTCTTTGCACGATATCATACGCTTTGCCCATGAAAAAGGTGTCCAGGCCATGTTCAGCCAAGCGCGGGAAGGGTTTATCAGAAAAGCAGGCGCCAAGCGCCTGAAATCAGTGGTTCCGCTCAATTTTTTTGTTCTTGATGTGGGCGGCGGCATCAAAAAAAATACAACAGAAAAAGAGATCGGCCTCGATGATCTACGGTCAATCCCTTTGCTTGCTCTCTGGAAGGGGTTGACCCATAAAGGCGTCAAATGGAGTGAACATGATCATTTTGACTGGAAATCATTTGATGATGTGACCCTTGCCGGCGGTGTGGCCGGCAAAGATGACTCTGCCTTTGCCAGCTATGCAGTTGTCTCCCGCGATTACCTGAATCTCAATATCCGTTTCGGCTACCATTTTGCCCTGCTGGACAGCCTTTGCGGGTCGATACCGGAAGAAAATTACATTCTCATGCGTTTTGCCGGTGGTGGCGGGGATTCAAGCGGCAAATCCCTGCGCCTTGACTTTATTGCAGAAATTTTAAGCAGACTTGGTTTCTCCACCAAACAAAAAGGAGATTTGCTTGACGCCCGCCTGATGCGCTATGATGAACAAACCACCTCCGACAAACTTGACATGCTCGGCCGCCTGCTCGGAGCAACCAAATTAATGGATATGATCCTGCTTGACAGCCACATGGTTGAAAAAGCAGTCGATGAGTTTATGAACGGCAGGTATGATTTTTCTAAAACATAAACTTTACCTCTCTTTAGACATTTACACCCCCCTGTGGGGTACTTTAGGCGCTTTAACATGTCCAACTACGAACTTACCTGGATAACCGATAATCTGGCAGTGGGCTACGCTCCCATGTCGTATGCCGAACTCGACTCGATCAAAGAGCAGGGTATTAATGGCATTGTTAATCTCTGCGGTGAATTCTGCGATCTGCACGAGATTGAAGAAAAATCAGGTTTCGAAGTATTCTTTCTGCCCATACCTGACGAAAACGCGCCTGATATGGCAGAGATGGAAAAAGGCTTGCAATGGCTTGATGAGGCCATTTATCTCGGCAAAAAAGTATTGGTTCACTGTCGACACGGTATTGGCAGGACCGGCACATTCGTCACAGGCTATCTTTTGCGCCGTGGAATGAGCATGAAATTGGCCGAAAAAAAGCTTAAGGGAACCCGAGCCAATCCCAGTAATTTCTGCCAGTGGTGGATGCTCCGAAAATACGGCAAAAAAAGCGGTAAACTGACCATCAGGGAGCCTTCCCTTGAAAACCGCAATATTGTTGATTTAGGTGACTTCTTTGCCGAATATGAAGGACTGGTAAACGATATCGAAGAAAGGATCAGCAGCAGCCAGGGGGAAAATAAGCCGACCCGTTGCGGCATTGATGATTCATCAGGATGTCATCGCTATTTTGAATTGCAGCTGATCGAGGCCATCTACCTGAGCAACAAAATAAACAAAACATTTTCAAGCAAAGAAAGAGAGGAGTCTATTGACCGGGCAGTGTCGATCAACCGGGAAATACGTAAACTTGTCAGATCTTCCCAGGCAGCCTCCAAAGAAGAACTGGAGACGCTTTACCTGAAAAACGAGCTCTTATGCCCGTTAAATGTCCATGGCACATGTGCCATGGAGCATTACCGCCCTATCAGCTGCCGCATACATGGTCTGGACAGCGACTTTTATGACGGAGAGCGCATTACAACGCTGCTGACATCAATCTCCCACTCCGTTTTTCTGGCCCTGACCGGAAGTTTTCCCGGCGAGCAGCCATTTCGCGTTTCATGCGCCGATACGGTTTCCGGCAGATTCGCCCAGGTCTATTTCCACTATTTGATGTCACTGGACCAGGGGCAGTGACACAGAACGCCGGGGGTAAAAGGCCGGTGGTTTGGATGGCCGGCTGGAAGACGGCCCCACGCAAAAGAAGGGTTCTGCAGTTAGGAGGCCCTACGTAGAAGGCCGGCTCCACGTGGATAGAGGAGACCCTGCAGATATAGTGATTATTTACGACGAAGCCCGCGAAAAACACGAAAATAACTGATAAGGCACTAAACAAGACCTGACCTCGGCCGGAACTACATTTTCATAGAATTTCCGGTCAATTGCCGGCACAATATGCTTATGCGCGGACTGCTACTGATTTTCCTGACATTCTCTTTTCTCTTCCCCCAACCTTCCATGCTGATGGCTGCTGAAACTTTGTACGCCGTCAGGCAATCGCATGACCGCTCAATAAATGACAGCCGTTCTCCGCCGGTAAAAACGGTTAAAATCGGCGCGCTTGCCAAAAGAGGCAAAGAACAGATCCTGCAGAAATGGGGACCAACAGCCGATTATTTAACAGCATCCATACCGGGTCGCTCTTTTGAAATTGTCCCGCTGGATTTTACTGAAATCCACGAAGCAGTCAAAGAGGGCCGTATAGATTTTGTCCTGGCCAACCCGGCTTTCTATGTTGAGCTGGCAAAACGTCACGGCGTCAGCCGTATCGCCACCTTAATCAACCGCAACATGCCAGGCCAGCAGACCACCACCTTTGGCGGGGTCATCTTCTGCCGGGCCGACCGCAACGATATAAGGCAACTTGGCAACTTGAAAGGCCGCTCCTTCATGGCCGCGGAACCACGGTCCTTTGGCGGCTGGATCATGGCCTGGCTGGAATTAAAAAAAATTGATATCGATCCGTTTACCTCTTTTTCATCTCTGCAGTACGGCCTGACCCATGACGCAGTCGTTTACGCAGTCCGGGACGGCAAGGTAGATGCAGGCACGGTCCGCAGCGACACCCTGGAAAGAATGGCCGAGGCCGGCAACATCAAACTAGAAGATTTCCGCATACTCAACCGTCAGCCGGAAAATTCCTTCCCTTTCATGCTCAGCACAGATCTTTACCCGGAATGGCCCATGGCGGCTCTCCGTACAACCGACAACAAACTGGCCCGCCAGGTCGCCTCATCCCTTATGGCTATGGAGGCAACGCATCCCGCAGCAATTGCCGGCAAATGCGCCGGATGGACGGTGCCCCTCAACTACCAGCCGGTGCATGACTGTTTGCTCGAACTTCGTATCAGTCCTTATGAAGATTTCGGAAAATTCACCATGTTTGATGTGCTGGTTCACTATTGGCGCCAGATAACCCTCATGGCTCTCGGCATCATCCTTATCATCCTCACGTCCTTGTACATACTGCGGCTGAACCGTATTCTCCAGCAAAAAAAAGAAGAAGTGGACGACTTGAACCGCAACCTTGAAACCAAGGTTAAAGAAAGGACACACGATCTTTCCAAATCGGAAAAAAAATTCCGCCATTTTTTCGAAAATTCCAAGGACATGGTCTACTTCTGTGAAACCGGTGGAGAGATTACCGATATCAACCCCAGCGGTCTGCAAATGCTGGGCTACGAGACACAACCGGAGAACTTCAACCTGCTCGGTTTTTTCAAAGATACCGAAACAATGCAGCAATACCTGGACGGACTGCATGAACATGGTTTCGTCAGTGAATTTGAGCTGCAGCTTGAGATCCAGGACGGCTCCACCCGCCATATGCTGCTTACGGCAAACGCAATACTTGACAAAGACGGACAAATGATCGGCTGTGAAGGAATTGCCAAGGACCTGACCAAAATAAAGACCATGACAGACCGCTTAATCAGCCAGGAAAAGATGGCCTCGGTCGGCCAGATAGTGGCAGGTGTGGCCCACGAGATAAACACGCCTTTAAGCGTCATACTCGGTTATTCCCAACTGATGATGGATGATTTCGCGGAAGACAGCGAGGTCTATGAAAATCTGACAGTCATTGAGAGACAGACTAAAGCCTGCCGCAAAATCGTGGCGGATCTGCTGAAATTCTCCCGTCAAACCGAGACTGCCCAACAAGAACTTTCCATTAATGTAATTATTGAAGAAGTGCTGGCCATAACTGAGCACAACTTAAACATCAGCCATATTCACGTTATTCGAAAATGCCTCCCCGACTTGCCCATGGTGATCGGAGATACTGAGAAACTGCGCCAGGTTTTTATCAACTTCATCAACAACTCTCATCATGCCATGGAAAAGGGAGGCAATATCTACATCATCACCTCCCATGATACGCAATCACACGAAGTACTGGCCACTATACAGGATACCGGTTTCGGTATTTCCGATGAGATAAAATCAAAAATTTTTGATCCGTTTTTTACAACCAAGGCTGTCGGCAAAGGCACGGGACTCGGTCTGTCGGTCAGCTACGGAATTATCCGGGACCATGGTGGTACAATTACCGTTGAAAGCCCTGTACATGACCTGGAAACAGGTGAAAAAATGCAGGGAACGGCGTTTCATATACGACTGCCTGTTGCCGCAGTGGAAACAAAAGCAATCATTGAATGAGAAACAAGGAGAGACTCATAGTTGAAATTATAGCATTGGATGATGTTCAGGACGCTGGAATTCTCATCAAAAAGATTTTGATCAAAAAAGGGCACAACGTTCACGCCTACACCGAAGAGGAAGATGCCATTGCCTTTGCCGGCAAAAACAAGGTCGACCTAGGAGGCTGTCCGAGAATAGCAATTTTTTCTCAAATCGAGGCATTTTTAAAAAATAAGCGCAGTCATATATGTGATATCGGAGTCTCGTAAACTCGCTTACCTACGAGCATTATTTTTTCGAAATAACGAAGAGTTGGGGGAAAAGGGCATTCTCGGACAGCCTCCTAGCCATCCTTACTGTGTGTTGCAACCAATAACATTTCTTCCTTCGATGGAAATAAACAATCGAGATTTTTTTTAAGTTTTCACAAAGCCATCATCATTTAATCTTTCAATTTTACGTTAAGATGATACTGTTGAAAGTATGGTTGGCGCACAAACAATGAAAAACATCCCAACAGGCAATGAGCAGCTTGTCATGATCGTCGACGATGAGCCGGACATGCTTAATATGCTCAAGCTTGTGGTGCAGAGAAAATGCGGCTGCGAGGTTGAACTGGCCGACTCGGGAAAAACAGCCCTGGACAAGCTGAAAACATGCCGTCCTGATGTCATTGTCACGGACATCAAAATGCCTGACCTTGACGGCCTGACCCTGATGCAAAAGGTCAGAGAGATTGACGAAACCATTTCCGTCATCATCATGACCGGTTTCGGCACCATCGAAATGGCTGTGCAGGCATTAAAAAACGGTGCCTATGATTTTTTGCAGAAGCCCTTTGACAAAGAGCACATTGTCCGCGTTATATTACGCTGTCTGGAGCGCACCCGTCTGTTACGAGAAAACCTGCAACTCCAGGAAAAACTGAACACCGTCTCCCCTCCCTCGCCGGAGGGCTTTATCGGTCAGGCCCCTGCCCTGCGTCAGGCACTTGACCTCATCGCCAAGGTTGCAGACAAGGACGTCACCGTCCTCATCCGGGGAGAGTCCGGCACCGGCAAGGAAGGCGCGGCCCGTGCCCTGCACACGCTGAGCAATCGGCGCAACCGGCGCATGATCACCGTCAACTGTCCCGCTTTACCGGAGCATATCCTTGAAAGTGAACTTTTCGGTTACAGCAAGGGTGCTTTTACAGGTGCCAATAAAGACAAAAAAGGCCTCTTTCTGGAAGCGGATCATTCAACAATTCTGCTCGATGAGATTGCCGACATCCCTGTGGGCATTCAAACAAAACTCCTGCGGGTTCTGCAGGAAAAAGAAATCCAGCCCCTTGGCCAGAATACAAGCATCAAAATCGATGTACGGGTTGTTGCCTCAACCAACCAGAACCTGGAGGCCAAAATGAAGGCCGGAGAATTCCGCGAAGACCTTTTTTACCGGCTCAACGTGGTAACAATATCCATGCCGGGCCTGACTGAATTAAAGGAAGACATTCCGCTTCTGGTTCACCATTTCCTGCAACGTTATAAAAAAGAATTTGAACATCCGCAATTACGCTTTAGCCCTGAATCCTTCAACTACCTGCAGCAAAAAAAATGGCGGGGAAATGTCCGTGAACTGCAGAACACCGTTAAAAGAGCTGTGCTGCTGGCGCCCAGTGATATTATCGAGCCGCGTGACCTCTGCGACCATGAAGGCGAGGATTGTTCCCAGATCCAGTGCCCGGAACATCCTGCCAAATCAGGGGGAATCGAAACACAGATGCCATATAAAAAGGCCAAAGAAGAAATCATCAGACGATTTTCCACCTCATACCTGACCGAACTACTCATCCGCTGCCATGGAAACGTCACGGCAGCGGCAAAAAAAAGTGGTCTGGAAAGACAGGCATTACAGCGTATCATGCGTCGCTACGACATTCGTTCAAAAGATTTCAAATCCGATCCTGCCTGAATTTTCCCTTCTTTTCCAGGCCGTAACGGCATTTTCATTGAGTTTCCGGTCAATTGCCGGCACAATATGCATATGCACGGGCTGCTGCTGATTCTCCTTATATTTTCTTTCCTCTCCCCCCAAGCTTCCATGCTGATGGCTGCTGAAACTTTGCACGCCGTCGAGCAATCGCATGAACGCTCAATAAATGACCGCCGGTCACCGCCGGTAAAAACAGTTAAAATCGGAGTGCTTGCCAAAAGAGGTAAAGAACAGATCCGGCAGAAATGGGGACCGACAGCCGATTATTTAACCGCTTCCATACCGGACCGTTCTTTTGAAATTGTCCCTTTAGGGTTCACGGAAATACACGAGGCCGTCAGAGAGGGCCGTATAGACTTTGTCCTGGCCAACCCGGCATTCTATGTTGAGCTGGAAAAACGTCACGGCGTCAGCCGTATCGCCACCTTAATCAACCGTAACATGCCCGGCCGGCAAACAACCACCTTTGGCGGGGTCATCTTCTGCCGGGCCGACCGCAGTGATATAAGACAACTTGTCGACCTGAAAAGCCGTTCCTTCATGGCCGTGGAACCACGCTCTTTTGGCGGCTGGATCATGGCCTGGCGTGAATTCAAAAGAATTGACATCGATCCATTTACCTCTTTTTCATCCCTGCAGTACGGCCTGACCCATGACGCAGTGGTTTACGCCGTACGGGATGGCAAGGTTGATGCCGGCACCGTCCGCAGCGACACCCTGGAAAGGATGGCCGAGGCAGGCAGTATCAGGCTTGATGATTTCCGCATACTCAACCGTCAACCGGCAAATTCCTTCCCTTTCATGCTCAGCACCGATCTCTACCCGGAATGGCCAATGGCGGCTACCCATACAACCAACAACAAGCTGGCCCGCCAGGTTGCCTCATCCCTCATGGCTATGGAAGCAACGCATCCTGCCGCAATTGCCTGCAAATGCGCAGGATGGACGGTACCCCTAAACTACCAGCCGGTGCATGACTGTTTGCTTGAACTTCGCATCAGTCCTTATGAAGATTTCGGCAAATTCACCCTGCTTGATGTTCTGGTCCGCTACTGGCGTCAGATAACCCTCATGGTTCTCGGCATCATCCTTATTATCCTCACCTCCCTGTACATACTGCGGCTGAACCGTGTTCTCCAGCAAAAGAAAGATGAAGTGGACGACTTGAATCGCAACCTTGAAACCAAGGTGCTACAGAGGACAGAGAAAATAAAGACATTGCTGGACCAGGAAATTTATCTGCGGGCAATCCTGCGAACCGTGGCCGATGTAAACGAACTTCTTGTTACGTCACCAAACCTTGAGACGCTTTTACAGGATTCCTGCGCTAAATTTGCTCAGCACGGCCATTACGGCTTCTGCTGGATTGGACTTCTGCAGGATGACAAACTGCAGGAAATCTTTTCATCAGAACAGACTCTGCCGGTACTGGAGAAAATGCCTTGCTCCATTTCCGAACCGGGCGGTTGTTTATTCAGCACCCCTGCCATCCGTTGCATGACAACAAACACAACGGTGATCAGCATGTTCAGCAGGGAGGCGCCGGACATCATTCCCTGGTGCGATGACAAAAAGATGTCGGCTTTCGAGGGAGTCATCACCCTCCCCCTTCGCACGGATCAGCAAGGAGACCCTTTCGGTGTGCTGGCGGTCTACACCTGGCGTCCGGCAGGTTTTGAGCAGGAAGAGGTGGCCATGCTCGAAGAGCTGGCCGGTGATATCGGTTTTGCCATTACATCTTTCAAACAGAGAGAGGCGGTGGTCAAACTTGAAATCGAACGAACAGCAAATTATGAGGAGACCATCCTTTCCTTTGTTCTCATGATCGATCACCGGGACACCTATACAGCGGGTCACACCCAGCGAGTGGCTTATTATTGCAAGCTGATCGCTGAAGAAATGGGATACAGCGAAGAAGAAATCCACATCCTGGAAAAAGCAGCAATCCTCCATGATATCGGCAAAATAGCCACTCCCGACTCCGTCCTGCTCAAACCAGGAACCCTTTCCATCCAGGATTATGACCTCATTAAACTGCACGCCTTTGCCGGCTTTGAAATGCTCTCTAAAATAGAAATGTACAAAGAGCTGGCTGATATCATCCATCATCACCATGAGCGATACGATGGCAAGGGCTATCCTGACGGTCTGAAAGGGGACGAGATTCCTCCATTTTCCCGCATCATCACTGTTGCCGATGCCTTTGACGCCATGACCACCAACCGTATTTACAAACCGAGAAAAGAAGTCCCTGCCGCCCTTGCTGAACTCGAATCACTCAGCGGCAAACAGTTTCATCCGGCACCGGTCAAGGCTGCTTTAAAAGTCCTGCAGGACATCGAAACTGAGCATGACATTAATCAGCTACCGAAAACTGAGCTGGAAAGAAGGCGCTTTTCCTATTTTTTCAACGACAAGCTGACCGGTCTCTTTAATGAGGATTATCTGCAGATCATCCTGCGAAATAACCAAGACAATAACGACTACAAATGTTTACAGATTCTCCATATGCACAACCTGCAGGAATATAATAAACGACAGGGCTGGGAGCAGGGCAACCTGCTCTTTAAACAATTTGCCCTGGAGCTGCAGGCCACCTACCCCGACACTCTGATCTTCAGGGCCTATGGTAAAGATTTTGTTGTCATTGCCGGAGAGCATTTCCTTATTGACGGATCCTCCCTCAAATCTTTTGCCTCCATCAAAGAAACGGAGATAGAAATTGAAGTCAACCACATCGACCTGGTGCAAAACAAAATATACACCATGAGCAAACTGGAAAAACTGGAGTTACTGGCAAGTGAGGGGTGAAGAAAGAATAAGGCACAAAGGCACAAAGGCAGAAGGAACAAAGTTTTCAACAACAACTACCGACCAGACCCACAGCCAAAGCCGATAACTACCTGTAATTATACAAAAATATTATTTTTTTTACTCTGTGCCTCTGTGCCTCTGTGCCTGGGTGCCTGGGTTACAGGGTACTAATAAGGGAAATTTCAGATTATGACCAAAAATAGACTTACCGTACTCTGCGAAAACAGTGTAGCCGGTCCATTCGGTTTGACAGGCGAACATGGCTGGGCCGTCCATCTGCAAACGGCGGGAAAAAGCATTCTCTTTGACACCGGGCAGGGACAGGGCATTATCAACAACAGCCTCCTGCTCGACGTAGACCTGAAGAAAATCGATGCAATCGTTATCAGCCACGGCCATTACGACCATACCTCCGGACTGCCGGATGTACTGCGGCTGCGGGGCAGGGTTGATGTTGTTCTTCATCCCGACTGTTTTGTCGACCGCTACTGGAAAAAGGAAAACGAATCCAGGGAAATCGGCATCCGTTTCAAACGAGGCTACCTGGAATCACAGGGGGCGGACTTTTGTTTTATCCGAAATTTTACGGAAATTTTTCCCGGCATCCATGTCACAGGTGAAGTTCCCCGGGTCTCCGACTTTGAACCGCCCGACCCAAACATGAAGATTCGTGATAATGACGGCGCGTGGATCCAGGACGAGCTTCGTGATGATATGTCCATGGTTGTTGAAACAAAAGAAGGTCTGATGGTAGTGCTTGGCTGCGCCCATGCCGGACTGATCAACATCCTCACCCATGTGGAACAAAACATGCCTGGCAAAGCGATCCACACCGTCATCGGCGGCACCCACCTTGGGTTTGCCGGAGAGGAACAATTTAAAGCCACCATCGCAGCCCTTGAAAAATTCAATGTCAAACGCCTTGGCGCCGGACACTGCACCGGCCTGGAAAACGGCGCCCGCCTTTTCAATCTCCTGGGAGACAGATACTTT
>DAOUUW010000045.1 GCA_030667965.1 Deltaproteobacteria bacterium | reverse complement strand
TATCACATCGGATGGCCTGAGCTTTGTAGCAGTAACGGATGTTGGCGGTACGAACGACATCAATACGACGGTGGCCGAGATCGTCAGCGGATCATCGAGCGGTACGGGCGATATCAATATAAATGAGACGAATGATATTGTTCTGACGTCCTTGACGAATGCAGATGGCAGCATTGATGTGGTATCCGGTGGCGCAGTGACGGCAGTAAGCGTTGTCACTTCCGGAGGGGCTGATACGGACGATATTGGTCTTGTCGGGGATTCCATAGAAGTAGGAACAATCACAGCAGGTGGTCTAGGCGACGTGAGCCTGACTGCCACGGCAACAGATATCGATGATGCGGATGGGAACAGCCTGATTACGTCTGATGATCTGAGCTTTGCATCAGTAACGGATGTTGGCGGTACGAACGCCATCAATACGACGGTGGCCGAGATCGTCAGCGGATCATCGAGCGGTACGGGCGATATCAATATCAATGAGACGAATGATATTGTCCTGACGTCTGTAACAAATGCAGACGGTAGCATCAATGTTGTTTCCGGCGGCGTATTAACGGCAGTGAGTGTAAACACCTCGGGCGGCACAGATACTGATGACATTACTCTTTCGGCAAACTCCATAGAGGTAGGGACCATCACAGCAGGCGGTCTAGGGGACGTGAGCCTGACTGCCACGGCAACAGATCTCGATGATGCGGATAGTAACAGCCTGATTACGTCTGATGGCCTGAGCTTTGCAACAGTAACGGATGTTGGCGGTACGAACGTCATCAATACGACGGTGGCTGAGCTCGTCAGCGGATCATCGAGCGGTACGGGCGATATCAATATTAATGAGACGAATGATATTGTCGTGACGTCACTAAGTAATGCAGACGGCAGCATTAATGTTGTATCCGGCGGCGCAGTGACGGCGGAGAGCGTAACAACCTCCGGTGGAGCAGATACGGATGACATCACCCTGAGTGGTGGTTCCATTGAAGTTGGCACAATTACAGCAGGCAGTCTGGGCGATGTTTCTTTAACAGCCACCGTGTCTGATATTGATGATGCAGATGGCAATAGCCTGATCACATCTGATGATCTGACGTTCACCTCCGTAACGGATGTCGGTGGCACGAATGCCATTAATACAACTATTACGGAATTGCTGAGCGGTCATTCTTCAAGTGCCGGTGATATTGTCTTGAACGAGACGAATGATATCATTCTGACTTCACTGAGTAATGCCGCTGGTGGTATTCAGATAACAGCAGGTGGAGATATTGTCCAGAATGCGGCTGTCAGTGCAACCGGGTATGTTGATTATGAGGCAGCTCAGGATATAGACATAACAAACACCATCAATGCCGGCACGACTGTTACTATAGACAGCGGTAACGAAACCCGTATCACCGCTGCCGGGGATATTACTGCAGGTGGCGCTGTTACTTTTGGAGAGTCAATGGCTGGTGTGTTGAGCACGGCTGGAAATATTACAACAACAGGGGACGATGTAACATTCCATAATGCAGTAACTTTAACCGGTAATGTTGTTGTAGGTACCGGTGCAGCTGCTGCTGGTATAATCACTTTCCAGGATACACTTGATGGAACGACGGCATTTACTGAAAACTTGACATTGACTGCCGGTACGGGCGATGTGAATTTGCAGGGAGCAGTTGGCTCTACAGTTCCTCTTGGAGATATCGTTATCACACTGGCTGATGATGTTACTGTTGCATCCAGCCTTGATGTGAATTCTCTGTCTGTAACCGCAAATGAAATTGATTTTAACGGCGGGGACTCCAGTATCTCCGGTGATACCATTACCCTGCAACAGGGTACAGTAGCCCAGGATATCATCATCGCCTCCGCTGCGGATACAGGAACCGGTGACCTTGATCTCACGGCGGCTGACCTGTCGGCCCTTGCCGATGGATTTTCCAGCATTACAATCGGCAGGGAGAATGGCACTGGGCAGATAACGGTGTATGATAATCGTCAGAGCCACCTTGATCCGTCCGTCTTGCTTGCCAACGATCAGTTTGAATGGCAGGATCCTTTGACAATTAATCTGCCGGATGGCGGTCTTGTTACAGGGGATGTCTATGAGCTTGTTTCATCTACGGATGTGGATGATCCCAGTTTGAATTTGTTTACCGGCATTGATGATGCCTCCTTTACATTCATGACGGACAGCCCGACGACAATGTGGTTGAACGGTAATATTCAAACTGCCGGAGGAGACATCTTTTTTGATGATGAAATCAGGGTGGTTCTGCCGGATCGTGGGAATCTGCTTGATGCTGCCGGTACACCCGTAAGCTTTATTACTCTGGACACCGATGGCGGTGATATCACCTTTGATTTGAACGAAACATACGGAATTTCCGGACCCAATACCTTCTTAAGGCTTTTGACTGGTATATCTGAAACCGTGGCTGATGGTGGACAGATAATAGGTGCTCTTGAAGTATGGGGCCTTGAGTTGAGCGGTATCAGTGGAACCTTGGAAGGAAGTATTACTTTTCTGCCGGATGGAAGCCAGGAGGGAAGGATTGCGGCGCAATCAATTTATACAGATCCTGCTCCGCATATTGGCGGTGGGTTTATCTTCAATGATTTCCCGGTGACTGGGCTTGCGATAGATGACGCCTTACGTGAAATTATGGGTAGTATCGGCGGCAATTTTTCCTTTTTAAGTTCTTCTGTTGATCTTTTCTCGATAGAAAATTTTGCTTTGCCTGAAGGATACGAAGAGGAAGAGGAAGAAGATGAAGAAGAGACTTCCGACACCACTGCCAGTGAGGCGGGTTTTGGACTTACAGGTGCTGATGAGGGCGAGGAGTAAGTAACAACGTCAATGAGCAGGGAGGGCGGCAAAAGGCTGTTTTTCTTCTCAGGGGTAATAGGTAGGTAATAATGAAAAATTTTTGTCACGCTATATTGCTTTTGTTGACGATTATCCTCGTTTTTGCATCGTGCAAATTTGTGCCGGTATCTTCGCAACAAAATGGCCATGTCGTCTCCCAGGATAGCGGTATGGGATTTATAAAATGGGAATCAATTCCTGCTGCGGAATCGAAGATCAGCATCATTGATGAAGAAGGATATGTGCTGGCAAGACGTGAGAAAGTAGAGTTGTCCCATAATCTCTTATCCCAGGCGTTTAAGTTTTCCAACGGAAGTCTTTTGTATGAAAAACGGGATGATGTCCCTCGTGATATTGATATTCTATCCCCTGAAAAAGAAATTATTAAACGGTATGCCGGTCATCCAGAGCTTTTGTCTCAGGGTTTGATGATAGAATCTGGGGAAATGTCGTATACCCCTGATGTGGAAGGAACCTTTCATCACGTTATCGTAGAGTCGGAAAAGAAAAAATGCATGATATTTTTTGGCTATTCGCCGGAATCAACTCTGCAGGAGACAGATGAAAAACGGAGTTATCAGGTGGTTACCGGATCAATTTGTGCAAGAGTCGGAACAGAAAAAGCCCTTTCCCTGCAGCAGGATGTACTTGATCTGTTAAGCCGTATTCGTTTTGACGATGGGGAATATACTAGAAAGCAGCTTCTTGCCAAGGCTTTTGCCAAGCTTGATAAGCTGGAAGAGGAGCGTGTGCGGCAGGAATCAAAGGATCAGACCGGCCCCGAGATTTATATGGCAGACACAGTTGAAACGGACCGGGAAGAGGTTACGTTTTCCGGGCGTATTGTTGATGATTCTGAAATTGATATGGTCAGGATTGGCAACGACTGGGTGAAGTTGAATGATGACGGAACATTCTCCTTAAGTGTAAAGGTGCCTATGGGCACTTCGCAGCTGCAACTGGTGGCCCTGGATCAATATGGCAATAGTTCTGTGAAGGATGTCGGTTTGCTATGGAAAAAACGGCCTGTTGAAAAAGTTGAGGAGCCCGCCCCCGAACGTATGGGAGAAGGCGATTTTTACGCTTTACTTATCGGGAACAGCCAGTACCAGCATTGGCGTGACCTTGACACTCCGCATTATGATGTGCAAAGTTTAAGTGAAACCCTGACGGGAAAGTATAATTTCATTGTTAAAGAAATCATGGTGGATTCGGACCATGAAAAAATTTTTCAAGCCTTGAATAATCTCCGTGATGAGATGGGTCCGAATGACAACCTTCTTATTTATTTCTCCGGCCATGGAGTTTTGCATAAGGGCAAAGGGTACTGGGTGCCGGTTGACGGTTACCTGGATGACCCTGAGAAATGGATTCCCAATCTTGATATTAACCGGGCTCTCAGGCGTATTCCATCCAGAAACGTTATCGTGGTGGCGGATTCCTGTTATTCAGGCACTCTGGCCCAGGAAAGAATCGCTACTGACGAAAAAAGAAGCAGGATGAGGCGTTCACGGACGGCGATGTCGGCCGGCAGCGGTGACGAAGTCGTGCTGGAACCCGTACTTGCCGAGGGTGAAAAAGATAATTCTGTTTTTGCCAAGAAGTTGATCAATGTTCTGGAAACAAATCAGGATGAGATAAGAGACGGCTATGATATCTTTCTTGAAGTCAAATCCCAGTTGAAGATGTACCCGCAGCATCCGCAGTACGGTGCTCTTTCTGAAGTGGGGCATGAGGGCGGTGGAGATTTTTATTTTGTCAAACATTCAAGGAAAAGTCTTTAGCGGCTTGTCAATGAAATAGAGGAGGTAGCTTATGAAGAGGATAGCAGGTTTGTCATTGTTGTTTTCCCTGGTCTGGGCCGGTTGTGCCGTTGGCGGAGATCTTGTTTTTCCTTCCTCGGAAAAGGAGATAGCGGATACGCTCAGTTTTAAAGCACAGACTGTCGTTCATAATGGGCAGGAATATGTCTCAACCAAGGAGGGAGATGTCTTCATGGTGATAGACGGTAAACGTTATCGCATGAAGGGAATCGGCGGCATTGTTAATACGGGTTTAGTGCCCAAAGCCGGCGCCTTGATCACTTTTGATCTTAATTCCGCGCGAATTAAAGAGGAATCCTATGATCTGCTCGGCCAATATGGAGCTGTTTTACAGAGAGATCTGCCCACGGCAAAACTGATAATTGAAGGGCATACCGACAATCAGGGGTCGGATGATTATAACAGCCTTCTTTCAGAAGAACGTGCTCAGTCCGTGAAATCGTATCTTGTTGAGCATTTTAATATTTCTCCAGACCGTTTTATGATTAAGGGGGCTGGTGAAAGCGCCCCTCTTGGTTCCAATGAAACAACTGAAGGACGGTCGATCAATCGTAGAGTAGAGTTTGTTAGAGGTATTGAGTAGACTGTCTGCTGCGCAGAAGGGCGGTAAAAAAAAATGAAAATTTTTGGCATAATCTGTTAGAATACAAATAGATTTTTTGTATGGTTACTTTATGGCTTTATGAAATATAATCATCAGGTTGAGAGGTGAGGGTATGAAAAGAACCGGATTGGCAATTTTAGGTGTTATGTTCTTTTGCGCCGCTTCTGCAAATGCTGGAGACCTTGTTTTTCCGAAATCAGAGAAGGAAATAGCAAGTGCTCTCAGCTTCAGGGAAGCAACTGTTGTGCATCAAGGGCACGAGTATGTCTCCACCAAAGAGGGCGAAGTCTTCATGGTGGTAGAAGGTAAGCGTTACAGGATGAAGGGAATTGGCGGTCTTGTCAGTACCAGCCTTATTCCCAAGGCCGGGGCTTTGGTAACCTTTGATTATAATTCCGCCCAGATAAAGGATGAGTCCTATGAACTGCTGAAGGAATACGGCAAGGTGCTTGGCAGTGAATTGTCCGGAGCGAAGCTGATTGTAGAAGGGCATACTGATGATCTAGGCACGGATGAGTATAATTATGATCTGTCAGAGGCCAGAGCAAAGGCTGTTAAGGAATATCTCATGACCAACTTCCATATTTCAGAAGATCGTCTGTTGATCAACGGTGCCGGTGAGAGCAGGCCCATTTCTGCCAATGAATCCGACGACGGTCGGGCATTGAATCGACGGGTGGAGTTTATTAGAATAGTTGATTAGCTATGAAATGATTTTCAGACAGGTTGATAATATGTGAAACGAAAAAGCCACAGGAACCATAGTTCTTGTGGCTTTTTCGTTTGCTTGCCGAACGTGTTGCGTTGATTCCTTCGGACGTTTCGCGATTGTAAATGACGATGAGGAGAGCCGTGCCGGATTTATCCGTTAAGGCAGCAGGAAAGAGTATTTGCGGTAAAAGAGCGGTAAACCAGGATGCGCTTTACATCTCCTGTCGTTCGGATAGCGGGGGGCGGCTTATTGCGTTAGCGGCTGTTGCTGATGGTATTGGAGGAGAAAAGGGTGGGGAAGTTGCCGGCAGGGAAGCGATAGGTGATCTTTACGTTCTTTTTGATAACAAAGAGATTGTAAGCGTCGATTTCCTGCACAGAGCACTTGAAAAACATTTTCGTGATGTGCGCTTCAGATTGAAGGATGTTGCTGCTCAAGAGTCGGGGTTGTCACGGATGGGTACAACCCTGGTTGTTTTTGCTCTTTTGGCGGATGGAGAAGTGATTGTTGCAAATATTGGTGACAGCCGGGCCTATCATGTACAGAAGAACAAATTACGCCAGCTTACCTGGGATCATACGATTAAGGCTGAAGCACTTCGCAATGGTGAAAAGATAGATGGAAATATCGGCGGTCTGATGGAAAATTTGACTCGCTCCCTGTCTGTGGATGATCATGGGGAAGAGGCGGATTTTTTCAGCTGGAATATTTTTTCCGAGGGGGCGGGGAAACAGATTTTTCTTTTGTGCAGCGATGGGCTTTATAAATTTGTTGATGATGAAGCAATCTGCACCACTGTTTATCAGCAATCTTCTCTGGAAGCATCTGTCTCAGCTTTGACGGAACTTGCCCTGAAGAAGGGAAGTTCGGATAATATTTCTGTTTGTTTGGTGGAAGTTGATGTGCTTGGGGGGGCACCTGTAAAACGACAAGAGAGCAGGCATTTTCAGGAAACAGGAAAAAGACGGCTTTCCTCTGTGTTGCTGCCGGTTATTTGTTTGCTTATGGTTTTTTTGGTGATCATCCTGTTTGCTTATCTCTTGTAGATTAATGTCATTAACTTAAGCCATCCTTTAAAGTCCTCGCCCCTTTGGGAGGTAAGCGACCGGAGAGAGACTCCGGGAGGATTTAGGTGAGGGGAAAAATAAATTGATAGCTTAAGTTAATGACATTGTCTTGTAGATTATAAAAAGTCGCAAACACCCCCGTTGACTCCGAATGACATCTTTTTGGACTGTTTACGAAACTGTCAATTTTAGAAAATAAGAAAGTAGAATAAATTATGACAGAAGTTACTAATCATCCTGCCAAAATCGGCAAATATGAAGTTGAAAAAGTCCTTGGCCAGGGGGCCATGGGCATTGTTTATAGGGCCTTTGATCCGTTTATCAAGCGGGAGGTGGCCATTAAGGTCATCCATAAGGACCTCATGATGTCCAGTTCCGGCGAGGAAGTGAGCATGAGGTTTAAGCTGGAGGCACAGGCAGCTGGGCGCTTCAGCCCCCATAATAATATTGTGACGGTATATGAATTCGGTGAGGAAGACGGCTGCCCATTTATTGTCATGGAGTATGTAAAGGGTAAAACCTTGAAAGACTGGCTGGAGGAAAAGACCAGTTTCTCTCTACAAAATATTTACAGTATCATGAGTCAGTTATTGAATGGTCTGCATTACTCTCATGAAAACAATGTGGTTCACCGCGATATTAAGCCGGAAAATCTTTTTCTCTTGCACACGGGACAATTGAAGATTTCCGATTTTGGTATTGCCAAAATTGATCAGACAGGGGTGACGCAACACGGGATCAGGATAGGGACACCAAGCTTTATGTCTCCGGAGCAGATTGAAGGGAAGACTGTTGACGGTCGTTCTGATCTTTTTTCAGCTGGAGTTATTCTTTATCAGCTTCTGACAGGTCGGAAACCTTTTTCCGGTGAGAGTCTGGCCTCCCTGATGCATCAGGTTGTCAACACAGAGCCTGCATCTGTTTGTGAGCTTAACGCACAACTACCCAAGGCGATTGATGCGGTCGTTAAAAAAGCTCTTGCCAAGAATTTGGCTGATCGTTTTCAAAATGGCCATGAATTTGCTGTGGCTATCAAAGAAGCTTTTGATAACCAGTCTGCCCGGCAAGGTCATACTGGAGAAAAAAAGATAAAGCCGTTTGTTTTTGCTGCGGCAGGTGTCGCCCTTCTGCTTGTGGGAGGGATTATATGGGTTACCGGCGGAGAAGAGCCAGTCAAACAGGAAGCGTCTTCTGTGGCGTCTCTCCCTTCCACCTCGCTTCCCTCTCTTGAGAAAAATGCTGTTGACAGTTCTGCCGTCTCTCCTTCAGGGCAGCATGTGCCTGAGCCGATTCCTCCGGAACAACCCGCTTTGACTCCTGTCGAGGAGTTGGCAGCCATGGCGGAACGAGGTGTTATTGAGGAAATTGAGCAGCCCCAGCCGAACCTTTCCGCCCCGTTAGCATATGTACCTGATGTGGTGGAACCGGAGAAAATTGAGCCGGAAGAAATGGTCATATCATCAGAGGACATGGCTGTGTTGTCGGAAGTTTTTCAGTTCGAGGCGCGGGGATATTACACCTCTACTGATGCAGTGATGAATGAGTTGCGGGATGGTGAAACATTAACTCCGTCCGATAATTATTATTTTACCTATAAGGCCGAGCAGGAGTTGTATCTCTATGTCGCCCAAGTTGACAGCCAGGGATATATTTATCCTATTTTCCCAAATTTTGAATTCAGCCCTGTTGTTAATCCTCTTTCAGGTGGAAGAGAATTCAGATTGCCCGAAGACAATAATTTTTATCTGGATTTTAATGTCGGCAAGGAACAGATTTATTTCCTCGCCTCAACGAGTCGCCTCGAAAGTATTGAGCTTATGTTTGATGAAATCAAAGGCGGTGATAATGCCCGGAAAAAAGAGTTGGCAGGTACTTTTGTAGGTGTTTTTCAGTCATATGATGAGCACCAGAAGCAAAGCATATGGTTTTATCATAAATAAGACACAGGTGGACGGATTTCAGGGGATTTATGGCAGACAGTGCTTTAAGAAATCTTTCGCAGCAATATGTCGCCGGTGAGATTGATACAAAAGAATATCGGCAAAGCCGTAAAAAAATTCTGGATGATCTCACCAGGGAAGATGCGATCCCTGCAGGTTCTGATGCAGCGGAAATTAAAAGACAAGACAGGAGAAGGGCGCCTGGCGGGAAGATAATTGCTCTGTGGGCCGCCGGTGTGCTCTGCGCGGTGGCATTGATAATTGCCGCTTTAAAAATGCCGCCTGAGAATTCCTCGGAAGACTCATTGCCAGGGGGAATTGCCATTGTTACGATTCCAACAGTTCCAGCAAAGGACGAATATGCCGAATCTTTCCCCTCTTTTGTTGACGAAAAGGTGGAGGGAATAGCATCTGTCGATCCGCAAGAAGCGTTGCAGCCATTAGATGAATCGGATGAAACAGCGCCATGGATCATCAAGGCTGATCGGGTTAAACAGGTTAAGACTACTGAGGCGTTAGAACCGGTTGTTTCTTTTTCTGAAGAAAATATTATCGAGACAGAAAAAGATGCAGGAATTGCTACTGCCGTGGACAGTTTTCTGCTGGAGATTTGTGGCAAAAGCTGGCTTGAGTCACAGGATGCGGAACGTTTCACCCTGCAGCTTTGCCTCGTTAGTAATGAAGAAAATGTTGCCAGGGTCATGGAAGAGCATCTTGGCATGAATCTCAAAGCTGTTCATTTCCCGGGTGAACAAAATGTCTGGGTGATATACGCCCTCTTTGCTACCCATGAGAAAGCAGAACTGAATGCAGAGATTTTGGCGGAGAGTATTGAACAGAAAGAAGGCAGCCAATTGATAACAAGAAAAATTTCTTCGCATTGGCAACAACAGCAGGACTGATTGGCTCGTGTTGCTCGTGAAGAAGTTCATTTGAATAGGCAGGAAAATGGATAACCTGGAAAGCACGCAACCCTTTGGATTGCCGATAGAGGAGGTCGAGCCGTCATTCAAGATTTTTACGGGGAAATACTTTACCTGGATTTCTTCTGCTGTCACGGATGTCGGTACAATGCGTAAAGTAAATGAAGATTCCATGTTGGAATATCCCGAAAAAAGGATATGGGTTGTCGCCGACGGTATGGGCGGGCATGATGCGGGTGACATTGCCAGCCAGACAACCGTCTCTTTTCTGAGAAATGTTGATTACGATGCAGAGTTGAGTGTTTTTGCCAATAATGTTGAGGATTGTCTGCTTGCTGCAAATGAAAAATTATTTCGTATGGGCAAGGAGAGAGGGCAGTTGGCCGGCAGCACGGTGGTAACCCTGCTGGCGCATGAGCGGCATTGCCTGGTTATCTGGGCTGGTGACAGCAGATTGTATCGCTATAGGGAGGGACTGTTTGAGCGGGTGACAAGGGATCACAGTCATGTGGAGGAATTGGTGCAGCTTGGTCAGATTACAGCTGAAGAGGCTGAGTCTCATCCCCAGGCCAATGTTATAACCCGTGCTGTCGGGGCGAATGCGGACCTTTTTTTGGAGATGGAAGTTCTGGAAGTCCAGGAGAATGATGCTTTTCTGTTGTGCAGCGATGGGTTATATAAAGAATTAGCTGAAGATGAAATCGGTACAATTGTTGCCGATCTCCCCCCGTCAAGGGCGGCACGTAGATTGATTGATGTCTCCCTGCAGAGAGGCGCGAGAGATAATGTAACGGTGATCGTGCTCAGGGTGCAGGCAAATAGATAAATAGCTTTCGCATGATAATATTACCCCGGGAAAATATTTTATGATGTCGCATTGGTATCTTGAGTGCTTTACCAAAGACCGTGACTCCACAAAGCGTATACCACTGGATCGTTTCCCTTTCGTGGTTGGCCGTTATTCCGATTTACCTCTCTCCCTTGAGTCTCCTGATGTTTCGCGGCGACACGCGGAATTTATTTTTGATAAAGTTCTTTTTTTGCGTGATCTCGGCAGCTCTAACGGCACCTACGTCAATCGTCAAAAAATTTCAGACTTTCAGGAATTGCATCATGGTGATATTATGCATTTTGCCAATATGGAATTTCGTCTCATTCATGAAGAGTTTCAAGAAGGATTCGATCTGGATGCAACGCAGTTTGGTATTTCCGAGCTTTCCAGCTTATTACCGGAAGGATTACAGGAACTGCAGGAACTTCTCGATAAGTCTCTTACAACAGCAGAACTGGAGGTTATTGTAAACAGCCATGACCACTCTCTTTTCGGGTATGAAATATTAGGTCGGGGAACGCATCCCCAATTACCCCAAAAGCCGATCCCGCTTTTTCATATAGCTGAAAGTGGAGGAATGGCGGTGAAGTTAAGCGAGATGCTGCGCGATCGCGGAGTTGAGATTGCTGAAAAATTTGCACTTGATCTTCCTTTTTTTGTCAATACTCATCCCCGTGAGCTTGATGATCCTGAACGGATGATACGCTCTATTTTTCGTTTACGAAAAAGATTTCCTTCCATGAAGTTGGTTCTTGAAATTCACGAGGAGGCCGTGACCAACCCGGATACCATGCTGGACCTGAAAAGACGCTTGCAGTCGGAAGGCATCATGCTGGCCTATGATGATTTTGGTTCCGGACAGGCAAGACTGCTTGAGCTGGTGCAGGCACCTCCTGAGTTCTTGAAATTTGATATCAGCCTCATTGATTGTATTGACAAGGCTTCACCTTTGCATTTGCACATGGTGGAAACATTGGTCAAATTATGCAGGGAGTCAAAAATAATGTCTCTGGCAGAAGGGGTCCATAGTGCCGGACTGGCAGAAATATGTCGTAATATCGGCTTTGATTTATTGCAGGGCTATTTTTTCCCTTTTCAATTTCCCGGTAGATAAAAATCGAGAAAATCATCTATGCTGCAATAAATGGCTAATTAGTTGGAAATGTGTTGGTTTCTTGAAAAAATCTTGCAAGAAGAACTAAGTATTATTATATTTTTTTTAATAGGCATTGGGAAATTCATTTTCCAAAAGACAAAAAAATAAAGCAGGAAGAGTAATAAGACGATGAAAAAAAATACGATGAAAAAAAATACATGGAATTTGCAAAAATTGAGCCAATATACAGTTTTGTCTTTCCTGACTGTGGGGTGGTTGACGGGATGCCAGACGTCGAATTTTACCGGTCTTCAGTCTGACCAGCCAATTGCCGGTAAAAATTCATTTATTTCCTTCTGGGAAGATATCTCTCCTGCGGAATCGAAAGTCAGTATTATGGTTGAGAGAGGAAATGTAAAAGCACGTCGGGCAAAATATGACCCCTACAAGAATCTGTACAGCCAGGCATTCCTGCTGTCCAACGGCAGCATGGTCTATGAAGAACAAACCGATGTGCCAAGTCGGGCTATTCTGACTCCCACCGAACAGATTGTCAGAAGATACAATCAGCACAATGAAATCTTGTCAAACAAGATTACTATCAATGAGGAGGACGTCGTTAAAAAATCAAGTAATGATGGCGATATCTACTATACCTACATTCAAGCGCCTGAATTGAAATGTTATGTCTTCTTCCGCTACTCGGAGGAAAGTAAATTGAAATCCGGGCAAAGCAGAAAATTAAATTCCTATCAGGCAATAACCGGCAGTTTTTGTGGTAATCCGGAAACGGCAAACCCGGAAACACTGGAAGTTGAGATGCTTGATTTTCTCGAAACGGTAAAATTTGATAATGGTGATTCCGCCAGGAAGGAAATTATTCAGTCTTCTGTTTCTGAAGAGTAAGGGGGTACGTTTTTTCAAGGGTGCCTTGAAGTGTTATTCCGCGTAACGAAAAATAGTGCGGACAAAAGAGATCTTGGTGACTACTTTGCCGGGATTGGTATTGTGCATTAACCTCCAATTATTACGGTGGGGAACCCTACGACAATTGAACCGCCATGGGCAGTCATATCCCCCATTCTTGCCGCAGGCATGTTGCCTATTAAAACCGTGGCTGAGCCTTTGGCTATTGTGTCAGGAGGACCGACACAGGTGGCCATGTCTCCCATGCGGGCTGCGGGCATTCCACCGATCAGGACCGTCGGGCAACCCGGCGGCAGAATGGGCCCGCCCACGTGGGGAACGGGGCCTGCAGGTGTCGGGGTCTGCATCGGGCAGGTATGCATGTCTGCAACTCGTGCGGCAGGTGGCATTTTTTTTCCTCCTGAAATGTTATAATGAATTTCTTAAATTTTACTCATTCTGTCGGAGAAATACAATCAGTAATTTGGTTCGGATGAATATCAAAACGCTGACCTAATTCTGACAGCGTCTGCGTACCCTCTATTGCTTCAATTGCGACTTTGGTTTTCATTGTCCTTAAAAGCCAAAACCAGATTTGACCCATTTTTCTCGTATCTGTACGGACAACCTCCTAGTGGTCGAACCGGGTGAGCAGGTCGCGTAGGTGAGCTGAGGTCTTTTTAACACCGATTTTCGCAAAGCGTTTCCCGCTAACATAATTTCTGCCTGAAATTATTACAACAGCGCCATCAATCCTTACAGCAGTTAAGTTTGGCTCAATTCACTCCAAAACGACATACCCTCAACTTGTTATCACAGGTGGCGCATTATTTTGGTTTGCGTAATGTTAAATCCCACATTCCACACCCCAATTCGCAATGTTGCGACTATTTTTTCTCACCTCAAGGAGGGGGGTGTCTCGATGTAAAGATTTCATCTGTGAGGCCAAGGGCTTTGACGTAAGCTTGTTGGGTTGGGGATAAGGGTTTTTTCATCAATCGAGATTGGCCAGCCAACCTTGAGGATGAGGATGTTGGTGAACTTGGTGGTCATGATATAGGTCTAAAGGGGGTCAAGTCTGCCGTTGACTTTTTAGGGCGACTCCTTTCTTCCGACCCCTTTCTTCCCGTCCTATCCCCTTTTTTTTCCCTCACGACTTGCCACCGGATGATAGTGGACATAGACCCGGCGCATGAATTCAATTTCTTCCAGTAGGATTTCCTCGGCAGCGGTGGCGATCCTGTCACCCTGAGCCACGGTGAGAATGCCATCCACTCCAATGGTGATATTGACCACCAGGTAGGGGCCAAAGCGGTGGGCATGAACCTCTTCCACGGCCTGTACTCCTTCCACCGATGCCAACAAGTCGCAGATCTCCACGCCCAGCCGTTTTCCTGGCAGGGTATCCATGAGATCTGCAGTAGCAGAGCGTAGGATCTCTACCCCGGTGTAGAGGATGACCAGCGAGACCATGGCTCCGGCCAAGGGATCCACCCAGGGAACCCCCGTGCGCCCGAAAAAAATGCCAACTGCGGCAGCCAGGGAAGAAAATATATCGTTGCGATGGTCATGGGCCAAGGCCTTCACCGCAGTGTTTCGGGTCTCTTTCCCGATCTTGCCGGTCCACAAGGCCAGCCAGACCTTGATACCCGCCCCGGCCAAGGACACCCAGAGGGCGATCCTGGAGGCCCCGGCAAAGCTCCATTCCCCTGAAAAAATCTCATAGACGCCATTGACTGAGTTCCAGAAGATGGCAATGGCAGTACTGATGACAAAGGCCCCAACCACCACTGCCGCAATACTCTCCATTTGATCATGGCCATAGGGATGTTCATGATCTGCGGGCTTGCCTGAGAGCTTCATAAAGATCGCCATCACCACCCCATAGGCAACATCCGAGGTGGAGTTAATGCCATCAGCAAGCAGGGCTGGGCTATGACCGATAATTCCGATGCCGGCCTTTAACACAGCCAGCAGGGTATTTGCAGTAAGCCCAACCTGAACGGCCAGCAGTCCCTTGCGGTTCCGCTCACGAGATGCCGGATCACTCTCTATCTGCGTCATCCCCCAACAACTCTACAACTGAAATGATTCTTCACTTTCCACCATAAGTATAAATACTCATTGAAAATGAGTATTTATATCAATTTAACTTTTCGTATGAAATGATATCCGCTTCAAAAAAAAAATCATACCTTCCATGTTGTGTTGATATCAAACTTGACATTTTTTGTGGGTTTCGGGCTTGGGGTCGAACCACAGTAACATTATGAAATGATGACAAGAAATCTTTAAAAAAAACCTATTTCAAGGCTTAAATGTACCTTTTGGGGTATAAAATGGACAGTTTAGCAAAAATTTTATAATGGAGCTTTTTCTTAAAAGGCCCTTTTCGGCATCAAAAAGAGCCGTTTAATGCCAAAAAAGCCATTGAAATTAGCCTTTTAACCCATGATGTCAATTGGTTATCGTGGTCCGACCCCATATTATTACCCGAAAAATTCGGCGACATACTTGGTTGCCGTGAAGATGATAATAGCGGCCAACATCCACTTGATGGTTTTGGCAGGTACGAATTTCTGGCAACGTGCTCCGAGGTACATCCCCGCCATCCCGCCTATTCCGAATAAGATTCCCAAAAACCAATCCGGAGCCACCGACACGTTTGGATATAACGGTGCGATGAGTTGGTAGAATGCAACACCGGCGATCGATGTGACGAAGGTTCCCATCAGGGCGGCTCCGGCCACGGTGTAAACCGGCAACCCGAAGAAGGTGACAAAGAACGGAGCGATAATCGAGCCGCCGCCGATACCATAGATTCCTCCTACAATGCCGACAATGAAGCTGAGGGCAAAGATGCCCCAGAATGAAACATCAAAACTTTCATCATAGAATGTGTACCCAAGTCGTTTCAAATTAAAGTGGGTAACCTTGACGGTCGAGAAAGTGGCATTTGTGAGTTCTTGGCCGGCAAGCTTTGAGCGCTGCCGGCGCACCATCTCTTGAAAACGATTCTCGCTGTTTGCTTTGTCAGCATTTCCCGATTTTTTCTTAACCAGCCCCCCTACCATCTTGAGGCCGATATAAAGCAGTACGGCTGCTGCAAACAATTTGAAATTTTTTGGATTCGGCAGGTAGGCGACCCTCAAGAAAGCGCCGATGAAAACCCCCGGCAAGGTGCCGGCCACCACAACCCAAGTGAGCGGCCAGACCATACGCCCTTCCCTCCAGTAACGATAGACACCACTGGGAATGGCCACAATGTTAAACACTTGATTGGTGGCACTCACCGAAGGAGTCGTATAACCGAGAAAAGACATCTGGAAAGGAAGCAGTAAGAAGGCGCCGGAAACGCCCCCCATAGAAGTGAAAAATGAAATCACGAAAGCGACCAGCGGTGGAATCCAGGGAGCGACTTCGATTCCGGCGGTTTGAAAGAACATACGACCTCCTTCCTGTGAGAGCACGACTTGACATACAGTCACGAATATTGTTATATTCGTGACTGTATACCAGAGCGGACAAATATGTGTCAAGATGTTTTGTGTGTGTGTGCTTTGCATAGTGGATATGCTAAAAACAGCCCAATAAACAATTTTCAAACGCAAAAACTATTACAGGTGATGCTATCACTATGAAATCACGGACAAAAACCGAGCAAATTCAACCAGGATCACGGATATCATTGTCAAAAAACAAGAACCACGGACGCATCGTCTCAATTCCTGATTTAGACCAATGTCTGGACACCGATCAACTCAACCGGATGGAGCAATCATTTCGTGAATGGGTGGATAGTACGCCCCGTGCCGATATGCGCTTTTCTCGGCAACGCATTTTGATCATTTTTCTTTTGATCCGATACACGGGTGCCAAGCTGAACGAGGTCTTGGTACTGAATCCGTTTGAGGACATCGATTTGGTTCGACATGCTGTACTCTTTCGTGGCAGCGAGACAGGTACGAGCTTAAACCAAAGAGAAGTCCATATCTCGGAAACACTATCTCGCGAAATCAAGAACACGTTAGCAGATCCATTTTTTCGGGAGGCGTTGGGGAACGGACTCAATGTCGATCCCGGTTTTGTGCGTCGTAAGTTTTACGAACGTGCACAGGCGTGCGGTTTTTCCAAGAGGTTAGGAGGCCCGGAGATAATTCGTAAGGCGCGGGCCGTAGAGCTGATGCAAAGCAACATGCCGTTACCGGCGGTTCAAATGATGTTGGGACATTCGACGCCTAATCTGACATCGTCTTATGTTTCCTTTTCCAAAGATGAAATCCAGCAAGTCGCAAAGCTTTTCATGGAAAAGGAATCTATGCGTAAGACCAGCGCGCGAAACTCTTTCTTTGGTAAGATTCAAAACATCCAGCGAGGCGACATACAGACACGTGTAGACCTGACTACCATCGATGGCCTTTCAATCACCACGGTGATTACCAACGATAGCGTAGAAAGGCTTGGCTTAAAGCACGGCAGGCTGATTACAGCCGAGGTCAAGGCACCATGGGTTATGCTGCAAGGCGGCGACACAGAGCCTATGTGCAGCGCCGAAAATCGGTTTAAAGGGATCATCGCGAGATTAACCAAAGGCAAGGTCAATACGGAGTGTGTTGTTCGAATTTCTGATGGCGTTGAATTGTGTGCTGTTGTTTCCACAGCAGGAGACCGACACCTTAAGTTGAACGAAGGGGATAACATTTGGGTACTATTCAATTGTTTTTCCGTGGTGCTGCATGTGGATTGATAACTGTGATTCTCAAGAAAGATATAGTTCTTACCATAATTACGAAGAGTCACGAACGAAGTGATCCCATAACGCTCATGCAATCTCCAGTTTCCATGAGCGGGAGTTGAAGATGCATCAGCCACGGTTTTTTGCGGATCTTGCATTCTTCGCCTTCTTTCCGCTTGCCGGTGGGCCTTTCGGCCCTTTAGTGTTTGGCGATATTTTTTCTGTGCTCTGCGGTGTGCTTCTCGCAGGGAAGTCTGCCGACAAGCATCACAACAATAGGCCTGCCCCCGCCAACAGCTCCGGCAGATATAAAAGATCCTGGCACACCGCCTGCACGAAACAGCCTTCAGTAAAGTGATTTCCATTCTTCCGTACTTGACCAAAAACGGAAGCCGTGATTATATGAAGGTGCTTGTTGGGCTTCCGTATTTACGGGATGTCCGTAGAAAGGCTCGAAGTGGCTGCTTCGGGCCTTTCGTTCGTTATGAGTACTTTCCCAGTACTGATCGGTCAAGAAAAGGAAGAAAAGGAACCAGATTCAAAGAAAAAGGATGAAGAAGAGATAAAAAAAAGAACTACAGAAGGGAGGAAGAAAAGCAAACAGAGAAGAAAAAACACACAACATAACTAATCGCGCAACATAACTACTGTTGAACGTAACAAACTGCTTATATAAAATATCGAACCTATGAGAGAAAATGCCTAATGATACACAAATATTCCGCCATCGCTCAGGCCAAAAATTATCAATTCCGACATTTCCCGTCGGTTGACCAAGTCAC
>DAOUUW010000065.1 GCA_030667965.1 Deltaproteobacteria bacterium | reverse complement strand
TCAATCGAGAAATTGCGTCGTGTCATAGAGTATTATCCGGAAAAATATATTTTGTTAACGGATTTGGGCAGGGTATATCTGCATGGAGGTCATCTTGAAACAGCCCTCATATATCTGGAGGAGGCGAGAAATAAGAATCCCGGCAACTGGTACAGCTCTTTCTTTCTGGCCAGGGCCCTGGAGCAGGCAGGTGATATCCAGAGGGCAGAAACCCTTTATAAGCAGGTTATAGGCGATTCGCCGGATTATCCGGGGTCCTATTTCCAACTGGCCCAGATAGAATCAAAAAGAGGCAACCCTGCCTTATCACATTTTTATTTAGGGAAAAATTTCTATTATGAGGGAAATTTTTCCACGAGCCGTTTGCATTTCCGGAAAGCTTTAGAGCTTTCCGGCGGCACCAGGAGAGAAGAGATAAAGAAAATGCTGGAGGATATCAAGAAGATAGAAAATGGCTGATTGTTGAAAATAAAGGGGCAAAGTGGAAAAGGGGCAGAGGGGCAAAGTTTTTGGAAGTCATTCTTACTGAAAGCACCTTTTTTGTTCGCTACTGTTATTTGGAATTTCATGCTTAATGTTGAAGAGATATATAAATGATAATTTTTCCCTCTGTTAGACATGAAGCAAATCATTAAAACTGAAAAAATACCTGTCAAGCTGTGGCTTGACGATATTGAGGCAGGAGCTCTGGAGCAGGCCGGAAACCTGGCCAATCTGCCCTTTGTTTTCAAGCATGTGGCGGTGATGCCGGATGCCCACCTGGGTTACGGTATGCCCATCGGCGGCGTCATGGCCTCCGAAGAGATGGTGGTGCCCAATGCCGTCGGGGTGGACATCGGCTGCGGCATGTGCGCTGTGCAGACTTCTCTTACATCTCTTTCCACCGACAAGCTGAGATCTGTTCTCGGACTCATCAGAAACAGGGTGCCTCTCGGCTTCAAACATCATAAGAAAAAGCAGAAAGAGGCACTCATGCCCTCAACAGGAGGTGTTCCCCTGGAGGATCTGCCGATTGTTGCCAGGGAATACCACAATGCTTTGACCCAGCTCGGCACCCTGGGCGGCGGTAATCATTTCATTGAAATACAGAAGGGCAATGACGGGCATATCTGGCTCATGATCCATTCGGGCAGCAGGAACCTGGGTTTCAAGGTGGCTGGATACTATAATCGTCTTGCCGCTGACCTGAATCTCAAGTGGGGTTCAAAGGTGCCGAGCAAATGGCAGCTTGCCTTTCTGCCCATTAGCAGTGAGTTTGGCCGGAGTTATCTGCGGGAAATGAATTACTGTGTTGAATTTGCCTATGCCAACCGCAAACTGATGATGGAGCGGGTAAAAGATGCCTTAATGGCTGTCGTGCAGCCGGTATTCTTTGAGCCGATTATTAATATTGCCCATAATTATGCTGCCCTTGAGGTGCATTATCATAAAAAAGTTATGGTGCACCGTAAAGGGGCAACCAGGGCCAGGGAAGGGGAGATCGGCATCATCCCGGGCTCCCAAGGTACGCCGAGCTATATTGTCAGGGGCAGGGGAAACAGTGAGAGCTTTGAATCGTGTTCCCATGGGGCGGGACGCAAAATGGGACGCAAACAGGCCCAGCGACAGCTTGACCTGGAGCAGGAAAAGAAACGCCTGGATGACCAGGGTATCATCCATGCCATCCGGCACAAGGGAGACCTTGATGAGGCAGCCGGGGCATATAAAAACATTGATGAGGTGATAGACAATCAGCTTGATCTGGTGGAGGTGTTGGTGGAGTTGCATCCTTTGGCTGTAATCAAGGGGTAAAGAGATAATGTAAAAAGGAGGTCTACGCATGACTATGCAACATTCTTTCAGTAAAATCGAGAATGCATTACTGCCTGGATATAGAAATAAAATTGCTGCGGCGGAATCCACCGAAGATGTGAAGAAGTTCTACAATTATACGATGCTGGAACTTTTTAATCAGGTTTTTTCCGGCAACCTTGATGCGCAATACGATGAAATAACCCTGCGTCCTGATGAAGAACCTCCCTATGTGTTAAGTGACCGGCTGCTGAATAATGATGATTTTTCCTCTGTCTGGAAAAGTTCGGATCTGGCCCGAGTTGTGTCCCGCTTTGCTGATACGGCCGCGAAACGTTACAAGCATTTGAAGAAAAACCCGGAGAAAACCGAGGCAAAAATCAGGATGTAAATGTGCCGACAATTCATAGATTCAGACAACCTGACCTCGGGGGATATTTATAAACTCCCAAAGAGTTCTTGCTTTATAAACTTTTTCTTCGACAGAAACAGCGATGCTGTGCAGTCCGGTTTCTGATTTACACAAACTGGAGGCGGCAGCTTCAGCGTCGGCCCGGCAGTAAAATTCTTGCTTGGTTTTTTGGGCAATAAGTTTGGACAACGTCTTCTCTGAGGCTTGAATCTCTCTCCCTATGCGTTTGGTACGTCGTTTATCGTGCGCTGAAGAATGGACAACTATCGCCCTGTACTCTTTCTGGTATAGCTCAACTGTTTTTTCAGCAACACTATAAAGAGCGGGCGGGCGTTTGGCTGTTGTCGGTGTTTCATTAAACATTCCAACTTCCTCCCAGTTGTCTTCGCTGACCGCTTCACTCACAACCCGGTTAGTTTCGTTATATGAGAATGGAAGGCGAGTGAGGAAGAGGTTGTCTTCGATCTTGGCCAAGTTGCCTTTTGTTACCATGGCTGAGTCCGCAATATAGACGAATGCTCCTGGTTCTAAACCGTGCTTTGCCATCCGCTTATCCAGTGAAAATTCACATGATGCCTTGAAGGCTACGGCATTAAACACTTTTTCGGCCCCCTCAAAATGTGAAAGTCATATATGGACTATGGACTGGGGTATATATCCAATAGCAACTTTATGACAGACCGTTGTCCCTGGTAATCTTGCACCTGCGAACCGTCCTTTTTTCGCTATTCGTCATCCCCACCAGAACCAAGCAATTCTATCGAGTGTGCGATGGGGTCTCCCTTGATTAGGGTTCGGATGCTTGTGGCTTTTCCGGCCGGGAATTATACTGTTCATGCTATGTGTCAAGCATTCCTTGGTGTATAATAAATTTAATAACACCATCAAGGCCATCTTTGGTTTTGAGATTTGTGAAGACAAAGGGTAGCTTGCCGCGCATGGTAATGGTGTCACTCTCCATAACTTCTAATGAGGCCCCGACCATGGGTGCCAGATCAATTTTGTTTATTACAAGCAAGTCACATCGTGTTATTCCTGGGCCGCCTTTCCGGGGTATCTTTTCACCGGCGGCCACATCAATGACATAAATAGTGAGATCCGCAAGTTCAGGGCTAAATGTTGCGCTGAGATTATCGCCACCGCTTTCGATCATGATGAGGTCAAGATCTGGGAAACGGCGGCTAAGGTCGTCTACTGCGGCCAGGTTCATCGAGGCATCCTCTCGAATGGCGGTGTGTGGGCAGCCCCCTGTTTCAACCCCTATAATCCGATCTGAGCTCAAAGCTTCTTTGCGGGTGAGGAATTCGGCATCCTCTCTGGTGTATATGTCATTGGTGACGACTGCAATTTGATATTTGTCACGCATGGCATGGCATAAAAGTTCGATAAGAGCTGTTTTGCCGGAACCAACCGGTCCGCCAATGCCAAGTCGTAATGGTTGTCTATTTTCCATTGTTTGTCCCTTTATTCTACTTTAAGAGCGAAAGAGTCTTGTGTACTGTGTTTCGTGAAAAGCGCTGGCCATAGCCAGAGCCGGTGCAGCATAGCCAATTTCGTCATCACCTAAACGAAGTCCTTTGCTCAACGCTGCTTCCACCAGGGTAATGCCTTGTGACAATATCCTCTGTCCGGATGTCTGCCCCAAAGGGATCAGCTTAATTGCCGCCGCCGCCTGATTCTCAAGCCAGGACCAGATATAACCGCAGCACGTATCATGGAGAGGTATTTGCCAACAAACTGCCGCAAGTGCAAAAAGGCAGGTAAATGTTGAGCGGCTTTCAAATTGCCATTCAACAGCCTCTTGGATCTCCAGACTTATCAAGAGCTTGGCCAGGGCCTTTCCCATCTGAGATTCTTCCAACTGGAACTCAGCGGATTCACGCATTGCAAAGAGATACTGGTTCCAGTACTGAACCTGTTGCAAATCTCCTTGCTGCCAGGATAGGTACAATCTTTTCATAAGTGGGATGTCGGTGCGGGCAAATGCTTCGGAGAGTAAACCGAAAATCCAGGCACCAGCATCTTCTTCGCAGGTCAGCCAACCAGCTTCAACGGCCTGCTCCATACCTCGAGAATAGGCATAGCCTCCTACAGGAAGAGATGGACTGGCAAGCTGCATGAGCCTGAGATACTGGGCAGTGGATGCCAATGGTGAATCAGTTCTTGAGAAGGTGGTAGCGGTATCCATCAGTGAATGTGGTTCCCATGTTTATGATAGGCGCCGTTTTCAGGAAAAAAAGGGGCTGCCTGTGCTTGGACTGTAAGGCCCAATCCTATGAGCATATCATCCATAACATGGTCATGCTGGTAGAGAAGGGTCAGCTGACCAATTTGGGCCGGTGTGTGACGATTTCCCAGATGATAACAAGCTTTTGCAAAAAGAGTCTGGTCCCGACAGGTGGCAACGGAAAGGTCCTCTTGGGCGGCGCATACCCTGATCTTGAGACCGTTCTCTGCTTCAAGGATATCACCATCGCAGAGGACCGTGCTGCGAGGCAGCATGAGTCCCGCTTCTTTACCACTGTCGAGCTGAACCCTTTGGGTACATTTCTGACGTTGAGCATAGGAAAGGGTCAGAGTGTCTTCAGGTGTTGCATCCTCGATATGTGATTCGACAATTTTGTATATTTTAATCACGGTCGTCCTTAAAATAAAAAATATCGTTGCGCCAAGGGAAGAATAGCAGCAGGCTCACAGGTCAACAGCACTCCATCCGCCCTTACTTCATATGTTTGGGAATCAACTTCTATTACCGGCAAATAGTTATTATGGATCATCGAGGACTTTTTGACCGTCCGGTTATTTACCGAGGCAACAATTCTCTTCCGGAGGCCATACTGTTGATCAACTTTTGCGTCCAGTGCTGCTTTAGAAACAAAGCTTACCGATGTTCTATGCCTGGCCGCGCCCAACGCTCCGAACATGTACCGATAATGCACCGGCTGCGGAGTCGGGATTGAGGCGTTGGGGTCACCCATGGGGGCCATAACGATCATTCCCCCCTTGATAATCATGGCTGGTTTTACGCCAAAAAACGGTGATTTCCACAAGACTAGGTCGGCAAGTTTGCCCTTTTCGATGGAGCCTACTTCAGCACTAATGCCGTGGGCAATGGCCGGGTTTATGGTGTATTTGGCGATATAGCGTTTGGCTCGAAAATTATCATTTCCGGCACTATCTTCTGCCAGGGCGCCACGCTGAACCTTCATTTTATGGGCGGTTTGCCAGGTACGGCAAATGACCTCGCCGACGCGTCCCATGGCCTGGGAGTCTGAGGCAATCATGCTGAATGCCCCCAGATCATGAAGGATATCCTCTGCGGCAATGGTTTCCCGCCTGATTCTGGAATCAGCAAAAGCCACGTCTTCTGGAATGCTTGGGTCAAGATGATGGCAGACCATCAGCATATCCAAATGTTCGGCAACAGTGTTCCGGGTGTATGGCAGGGTTGGGTTTGTTGAAGAGGGCAGCACATTATTGTAACCACAGGCCTTGATAATATCCGGTGCATGACCGCCTCCTGCGCCTTCAGTATGGTAGGCATGAATAGTCCTTCCCTTAAAGGCTGCCAGGGTATTTTCGACAAACCCGGACTCATTTAAGGTGTCGGTGTGAATTGCTACCTGGATATCGTACTCTTCTGCGACAGTGAGACAATTATCAATGGACGCAGGAGTTGTTCCCCAATCTTCGTGGAGTTTCAGGCCCATGGCCCCCGCTTGCACCTGTTCAATAAGTGCTCCCGGCAAACTGGCATTACCTTTGCCAAGGAAACCGATATTGACTGGTAACTCATCTGCGGCCTGCAGCATTCTTTTTATATGCCAGGGCCCTGGCGTACAGGTGGTTGCATTTGTCCCTGCAGCAGGGCCGGTGCCGCCGCCTAGCATAGTGGTAATCCCTGAAGCAAGGGCCTCTTCAACAAGTTGCGGGCATATGAAATGGATATGTGAATCAAGCCCACCAGCAGTAAGGATTTGTCCTTCTCCGGCTATGATTTCCGTGCCAGGCCCTATAATAATATCTACACCTGACTGAACGTCCGGGTTGCCTGCTTTACCGATCCCGGCAATACGGCCATCCTTTAAGCCAACATCAGCTTTGATGATTCCCCGATGATCCAGAATAACGGCATTGGTAATGACTGTGTCCATGGCATATTCAGAACCAAGCTGGCTTTGGCCCATGCCGTCACGAATAACTTTGCCGCCGCCGAATTTCACCTCTTCCCCGTAAACGGTAAGGTCTTTTTCAATTTCAACAATAAGTTCGGTGTCACCAAGTCTTACTCGGTCTCCGGTTGTAGGTCCATACATGTCCACGTAAGTGTGTCGGTCTATGGTTGTCATTGTTTGACCTCCCCCATTATTTTTCCGTTAAACCCGTAAATCTTGGCATTGTCGGTATAACGCACCAGCTCAACTTCTCGGCTTTGGCCCGGTTCAAAACGGACTGCGGTGCCGGAAGGGATGTTTAATCGGTAACCGAGCGCCACTTCACGATCAAAAAAGAGGGCACTATTTGTTTCATAAAAATGATAATGAGAGCCAACTTGTACAGGCCTGTCTCCGGTATTGGCTACAATCACAGCCTGGGTCAAGCGGCCGGCATTGAGGTCAATATCTCCACTACCAAGGAAAATTTCTCCGGGTTTCATGATAATCCCCCTTCCTTTATCGGATCATGGACTGTAACCAGTTTGGTGCCGTCAGGAAATGTCGCTTCGACCTGAACGTCCTTGATCATTTCGGCGATGCCATCCATGACGTCATCTTTTGTAAGCAAGGTGGCACCAAAATCCATCAGCTCTTCCACCATTTTTCCGTCACGTGCACCTTCCAAAAGCGCGGCAGAGATAAAAGCGATGGCTTCGGGATAATTAAGTTTTAAACCTCGGGCCTTTCGTCGTTCGGCAACCAGTCCGGCTGTAAAAATAAGCAGTTTGTCCTTTTCACGCGGGGTCAGTTCCATGTCTTTTTCCTTGTTGTTTTTATATGAAAATAGCCAATGACTTTTTTGCTCTGCTTTTAGTTTTCAGCTTTTCGGGGTTAGGTGTTCCAAATCCTCGGCAAACAAACAGAACGCCCAAGGACTGTTTTCCGTAAAATCTTCCAGGCAGCGACAAAGTATTTTCTCGCTTTATAAGCATGGTGGCCTAGGTAGCGGCAGACAATCATGTCGCTGACTGTTGTAACGCTAAAGAGACCATCCTCTTCTAAAGAGGCCGCCGCTAACCTGATTGCCTTCAGAAGCTGCTCCCTGTCCTCTTTTTGAATCCTGTTGCAGATCAGGGTGGCGGTTACACTATGATTCCTTAAGCCCCATGCAGCCTGGAATATGGCGGAGTTTGTCTCAAAAGATGCTCGCTCTATCAAAAGAGGCACTCCATGTTGGCGGATGTCAAATGTCTGCACGAAAGAGCCTTCTTTAAAGGGCTCATTGGAGGCCTGCAGTCCGAGGCAGCTGATTTCCCAACCTAAAAAACAGGCATTTTCGCCAAGTTCGACTGTTGTTGTCTGTCCGGCTCGGGCCTGATTGTATATAATGTTTTCCTGGGGGAGCCATTCCAGTACTGCATTGTCGGCAACTGTCATTTTCTGGTTGAGTGCTGATCTCGGCCCCGAACTTCTATAAAATTTCCCAGCGGCAGGTGTTGTTACAAGGGCATTGGCGAAGGGGTGCACGGTCATCTTCATTTCAAGCTGATCTCCGCCGACAACACCACCCGGTGGATGAAGAATATAGACATGACAGATCTCTTCACCTTCCGGGTAAAATGGTCGTTGGGTTTGAAGCGGTCCGTAATGTTCTGTTTGGCGCAATACTGTTTTTTTACCGGATCGACAAAAATCCAGGGCAAGTCCGGCTTGCCACCCGGACAATTTTTCTGCCAGTGTTGACCGGTGCATGACTCTGCTTGCTCCGGCAGAATCTGCATGGAGAGATGAAGGAGCTTGTTTCATACCTTAAGATAGCGGTTAATCAACTTTTCATCAAGATCGGAGATAGGTCCTGTCGCCACTGTTCGGCCTCTATCGAGCAGTGAAAAATTGTCTGCAACTCTGCGGGCGAATTTAAGTTTTTGTTCAACAAGCAACACTGTGAGTCCTTCTTGCTTGTTTAGTTTTATTATGATGTCGCCAATTTCGCTCACAATGTTGGGCTGGATTCCTTCTGTCGGTTCGTCGAGAATAAGGAGTGTCGGCTCCAGCACCAAAGCTCTGGCAATAGCCAATTGTTGCTGTTGACCTCCGGAAAGATCTCCACCTCTGCGACCCATCATTTCGAGTAAAACCGGAAAAAGTTCAAAGACCGTCTCTGGGACCTTATTTTTTTTATTTCTGCCGGTATTCAAGCCTATCTCAAGGTTTTCTCGAACCGTCAACAAGGGGAAAATCTGCCGACCTTGGGGGACATAAGCAATACCGAGCTTTGCTCGTTGTTCTGCGGCAATTTTAATCAAATTTTCGCCTTCAAAAAGAATCTTTCCAGACCTGACAGGGAGCAAACCCATGATGCACAAAAGCAAGGTCGTTTTGCCCACGCCGTTCCGTCCCATCAGGCAGGTGCATTTTCCTCTGGGGATCAGCATGTTCAGATCCCACAGGGTATGGCTTTCGCCATAAAATTGATTAAGCTCCTCAATACACAGCATATCTATTCCCCCAGGTAGACTTCGATAACTCTCTGGTCATTTTGCACCTCATCCATGCTACCTTCCATGAGAATTCTTCCTTGATGCAGCACCGTGACTTTCTGGGCAATGGAACGCACAAAATCCATATCGTGTTCAACTACAATAACGGAACGCTCACCTGCCAGCGAAGTAAGTAACTCCGCGGTCCTTTCCATTTCTTGAAGGGTCATGCCTGCAACCGGCTCATCGACAAGAAGAAGTTTCGGCTTTTGCATAAGAAGCATGCCAATTTCCAGCCATTGCTTCTGGCCGTGGGACAATGACCCTGCTCGGCTTTTGGTGATTTCAGTTAGACCGACCAGTTCAAGAACTTTATCTATATGATCATGCTGTTCACCTGACAAACTGGCCATAAGGGTCGGCAAAACACCTTTATTGCATGCCATGGCCAGTTCAAGGTTTTCAAAAACGCTGTGGTTTTCAAAAACGGTAGGTTTTTGAAATTTACGGCCAATCCCCGCTTGGGCAATTTCCGGTTCGGAGAGTTTGAGTAGATTTATGCTCTGCCCAAACCAAGCTTTACCATAGTCCGGTTTCGTCTTGCCGGTGATGATATCCATCATTGTGGTTTTGCCCGCACCATTTGGGCCAATAATGCACCGCAATTCGCCATCCCCTATGTAAAGATTCAGGTTGTCAATGGCTTTAAAACCATCAAAAGAAACCGAAATATCTTCCAGGTACAGGATAACCCCGTGGGTAACATCCAGGTCCGGTGGAATGTCAGGTATAAGAAAATCAAAAACCTGATCCCGACGGAAGAGCTGTCTCATTTTTTCTAAAGGTTGCATTATTGCGACTCCTTTTTACTCTTCAGGAGTCCTGTGATACCATGAGGTAAAAATAGAGTCACTACGATAAAAATGGCCCCCAGGACAAAAAGCCAGGACTCAGGCATGGCCGCGGTTAAGAAACTTTTGGCATAATTCACCAGCAAGGCACCAATCACCGGGCCATAGATGGTAGCACGCCCTCCCACTGCAACCCAGACAACAATTTCAATGGAATTAAGCGGTGAAAATTCCGATGGGTTGATTATGCCAACTTGGGGGACATAAAGAGCTCCGGCAATACCTGCAAGTGCAGCTGAAAAGGCAAAAACCCAGAGCTTGAAATTTTCGATCCGATAGCCGATAAATTGCACCCGACTCTCGGAATCGCGGATTGCCGTGCAAACCCTGCCAAGCTTTGAATTGACAATATATTGGCAGCAGAGATAACCAAAGGCCAAGGCAATTCCTGAAGCTATAAACAGACTTGCCCGGGTGTAATCAGACTGCAGGGAGAATCCTAGAATGTCTTTAAAGTCGGTAAGACCGTTGTTGCCGCCAAAACCCATCTCATTTCTAAAAAAAGCCAGGAGCAGAGAGAAGGTCAAAGCCTGGGTGATTATAGAAAGATAAACCCCGGTAACCCTTGAACGAAAAGCAAACCAGCCGAAAAATATAGAAAGCAGGGTCGGAACAAGAACCGCCATCAAAATCGCAAACCAGAACCATTGAAAACCATGCCAAAACCATGGCAGTTCCTGCCAATTCAGAAAAACCATGAAGTCCGGTAAAATCGGGTTGCCGTAAACACCTCGGTCGCCGATTTGTCGCATGAGGTACATGCCCATGGCGTAACCACCTAAGGCAAAAAAGGCTCCATGTCCAAGGCTGAGAATACCTAAATATCCCCAGACCAGATCAACAGCCACAGCGAGAAGGGCATAGGTTAAATATTTTCCGAGCATGGACATGGTGTAGGTGGGAATATGGAAGGCATTGTCCGGCCCCACCAAGAGGTTAAGAATCGGGACTAATACCGTGGCAAATCCGAGACAGGCCAGAAAGATTATGCTGGCTCGTTTATTATTCATCAAAATTGATACCATTTATATGGGTCCTTATGCTACGCGGCCTTTTTGTGGAAATAAGCCCTGGGGCCGTCTTTGGATAAAGAGAATAATGAAAACCAGGATAATTATTTTCGCCAGGACAGCTCCGGCCCAAGGCTCAATGAACTTATTGGCGATGCCCAAAGACAGGCCGCCAAGCATAGTGCCCCACAGGTTGCCGACACCGCCGAAAACCACAACCATGAAGGAATCAATGATATAGGCCTGGCCGAGGTTGGGGCCGACATTGGTAAGTTGGCTTAATGCAACCCCTGCGATCCCGGCAATTCCCGAGCCCAGGCCAAATGTAAGAGCATCGACCCTAGATGCACGCACACCCATAGCCCTGGCCATAGCACGATTCTGGGAAACCGCCCGGACCTGAAGCCCAATGGAGGTTTTTTTCATAATGAGAAATAGAGCCGCAAAAACAACTCCGCAAAATATCACAATCGATAATCGGTTAATTGTGATTGAAAATATGCTGTTAATTGCAAGAGAGCCACTCATCCAATCAGGTGTTATGACTGTCCGGTTGAGCGGCGAAAATATGGAACGCACAGCTTGTTGCAACACAAGGCTCAGACCATAGGTTGCCAGGAGGGTTTCCAAGGGACGGCCATATAAAAAGCGAATCACGCTTCTCTCTATCACTATGCCGGTTAGCCCGGAAACAATAAAAGCCGCCGGAATAGCAAGAAAGAGTGAAAGCCCGATGGATTCAGGCATTAATTGCTGAATTACGTAGGTGGTGTAGGCGCCAATCATAATAAGTTCACCATGGGCCATATTGATGACCCCAATTACCCCAAAGGTAATTGCGAGACCGATAGCGGCCAAAACGAGTACCGACCCCATGCTGAGGCCAAAAAAGAGCGTTTCGGCAAAGCCAAAAAATGACACCATGGAGTCGATATCCCGCAGCACTTGCTCCGCTTTCTTTTTAATGGTTTCATCCTGTTCTTCATGTATAAATTTAACCAAGGCATTGCGCACTGATGGGTTGAGGCTACCCTTTAAATTTGTCAGGGCATTAAGCCTCTTGTCTGGGGCATCGTCTTTCAACTGCCCCAGTCCAAGGGCAAGAGATAAAGTTTTTTTGACCTTTGCATCTTTTTCGTCGGTTAAACGACTTGCTAACAAGGAAACTATTGAAGGGTTCGGTTCCTCCAATAATTTGTTGGCAGCAGCGAGCCGGACTTGTGGATCCTGATGGCTCAAGTTTTGCCGGGCAAGGATTGAATTTATTTTTTGTCTGAGTGTGTTATTGAGACTAATTTTTGTCAATTTTCTTTTTTTGAGCGCTGTAAGTTCTATGCCGGAAAGAACAGAAGTAATCCTGTATACACTTTCATCTTCCTCCACGAAGACTAAGGTTTTGTCTTTTTTTATATAAAAAAGCTGATCGCTAAGGAGAGCCGTGAAGATTTCTTTTTTCTTCATGGGATCTGCAGAGATGTCAATTTTGTCAATTCCCCGCTCTTTTTGGTCAAAGTCATTTTGAGTCAAGAGGGAAAGACCTTCTTCAAATTCAACTGTTGTTGTTTCTGTGCCCGTGGCGATTGCTGCAAAAAAGACAAACGCAATAATCGCTGGAACTGGCAAGAAAAAGGTTGTTCTAATGTATGATAATGAAGCGAAAGTCATAGTCTCTGTGGCATCTCTGTAATTAAAAAAGAATAAGGGTGCAGCTAGCATAGAGCTTAGAGAGGGGGGTTGGTTTTATCGCGTCCCCATCTCTTTGAAGCATTGCTTGTTTATTTTCGGGGCTTCAGGGAATTCAGTGGGTAATAGCATGAATATCGCTTTCCAAGACGCCATCTGGACAGACGGGTTGCGAAGCGGAGAGACCCCATAAATCTCGTAGCGCAGCAACCCTTCTCCACGCGCGTCCGCCACGGATTGACTGCCCCGAGCATGGTGTACGGCAAGTGAAGTTGCCCTGGGCGGAATCGCATTCCCGCTTTACGTTGTTGTTTGAGCGCTTTGTCATTGATGTGCTCAGGCAGACCAACACCCAGGCCGCCAAGGAGATACTCGGTATCAGTTGGGACGAAGCATGGCACCTGGCGGAACGGGCGGTACAAAGAGGCATGGACCGGAAGCCCGCCAGAATAATTCCTTTGCTGGGAGTGGACGAAAAATCTGCCGGCAAGGGGCAACAAAATTATATCACCATTATCAGCGATCTTGAGAACAGTACGGAAGAGCCTTATTTTCCAGAGCAGGAGCCTGACTTGACGTTAAAATTGCCGCAAGAAAGCGGAGCTCGCCAATCAGATATAAGGTCTTTTGAGCCTTCAAGATAATCAGACCAGGCATCGCCTACAACAGTACCCGCAGTTTGCCATACAGTTACAAACTGACCATCTGCCTGGATCTCACCGATAAGAACAGGTTTGGTTATATGATGATTTGGCATCATTGCTGCGTAACCGCCAGAGAGATTTGGCGCGGTGATGCCGATTATTGACTTTTGTACCGCATCAGAGTCAGTTGTGCCTGCTTTTTCTACAGCCTTTACCCACATGTTGAAACCAATGTAATGAGCTTCCATTGGATCGTTGGTTACTCGCTTGTCGCTTTTAATGAATTTTTGCCAGGTTTCGATAAATTCATCGTTTATTGGGGTCTCAACACTCATGAAGTAGTTCCAGGCAGCAAGGTGACCGACCAGAGGTTTTGTTGAGAAGCCGGAGAGCTCTTCTTCTCCCACAGAAAAGGCGACAACCGGGATGTCTTGGGCCGAGACGCCTTGATTCCCCAACTCTTTATAAAAGGGAACATTGGCATCGCCGTTGATAGTCGAAACAACGGCTGTTTTCACGCCAGCAGAGCCAAACTTTTTGATATCTGAAACAATTGACTGCCAATCAGAATGTCCAAAAGGGGTGTAGTTGATCATAATATCTTTTTCGGCTACTCCCTTTTGTTTCAAATATGCCTCAAGAATTTTGTTTGTTGTTCGCGGATAAACATAGTCTGTTCCAGCAAGAACCCACCGCTTGACCTTTAAATCATTCATCAGGTAATCAACCGCTGGAATCGCCTGTTGATTAGGCGCGGCACCGGTATAGAATACGTTTTTGGAGGATTCCTCACCCTCATATTGGACAGGATAGAACAGCAGACTGTTCAGTTCTTCAAAGACTGGAAGAACTGATTTTCTTGAAACAGAAGTCCAGCAACCGAAAACGGCTGCTACTTTTTCTTTCTCGATAAGTTCTCTGGCTTTCTCAGCAAAAAGAGGCCAGTTCGATGCCGGATCAACAACCACAGCCTCGAGCTGTTTGCCAAGCAGGCCACCTTTTTTGTTTTGTTCGTCAATAAGCATAAGCATTGTATCTTTCAGGGTTGTCTCGCTAATCGCCATTGTGCCCGAGAGCGAGTGAAGAACCCCGACCTTGATGGTTTCGGCAGCTCCAGCAGTTGCTGTCAGAGCTAAAAGAGAGAGCGCGCAAAGTGATGACAATAATCTCGTTTTCATTGTGATAAATCTCCTTGTTGTAAATTGGTTATGCTTATTGGTTTCTTCTCTCGCAACTTTCACAGGTCTATGTGTTGTTTTCGGGATTGGCACACACTCTTTGTAATCGTTACCATGCGTGATTATGTCATTGCAAAGTGAATGCCACTTCATTTCTTTAATAAAAGAAAGTAAGTAATGCACTGATATTATAGGTCAATTTTTGTACTTAGGAGAAAAGAAATGGATGTGGCACCAGTTTATTTGCACAAATTTGTAATCATTCAAATGTAAATGCTACATTTTTGTGCATAGACTGATGACTATGGGGGGCTTGTGAAAAACTTCACAAAACTGGAAAGAACTTTTCAAAAGGAAGAGCAAGTACGTATCTAAAATACTAAAGTTTCCTGAAAAATTTATCTTCTACAAATCCAAATTTCTTAAGCTACCATGCGCAGGAGCGTTTTGATAATTGAATTTTGTGGTGTTTGCGATGGAAGAGGGCAAACCGATTGAAAATCAGGATGCAATGCAGCT
>DAOUUW010000020.1 GCA_030667965.1 Deltaproteobacteria bacterium | reverse complement strand
TTTTTCCAATCCGCGCCTGAACAGTACTCCTCCATTCGGATTCAACGTATGTCCAGAGCCCATGAATACCTTTCCTCTCCTTGATGTTCAGCCCTTCACCGTGTCCGGGACTGTCCAGATGTTTGGCTACTATGGCTTCTGTTGACTCCTGCCTTCACACCATACGAATTACTCCGTATGGCGCCGCACAACACCATTTCCTGTCTGCTCATCTTTGTTTTGTATCTCACAAATGGGGCAGAGACTCCCATTATTTGTGCCGGGACATTCGGAGTTTCGTTCCTCGCTTACCTGCCTTCGGCTAGTAATTTATGCTAAGTTATAAAACCTAACACAGGAACACTTACAGGGGGACTTGAACCCCATAAGATCACGCCCATGCCGGGCGTACCCAAACGCTTGAGTGGATGCGGAGAACTTCGGCGGCGCTGGCGCGGCAAGGTTATTGGCGCACCACTCAGCTCGGCGTTAGCTGTCGGAGGAGCCTATGAAGCTAAAATGGAAAATCGGGATCGGGATGATGATCTTTGTGCTTCTTGCCGTCCTGGTTACAGTGTCCTTCCTTTTCATGTCGGGCATGAAGGGAAGTGCCGGGCCTGAGCCGGTGATGTCCCAATCACAACTGCCTTCGAAGAATAACGTAGATAAATTGCTGGACGAAATGGAATTCGGGACAATAGCATTCAATGCACCTTACAAATATCAATATAGGTGATTCCCCTCAGATTCAACTGATCTTGAGTCTCTCCGAGACGATGGATGAACTTAAACAATCAATTACCGAGGAAGGCGAAAGAATAGGAGATACTATCAAAGTAAGCGATAGAATGGAGGCTCGCCTTTCCGGCCATATGTTTCAAATTACGGCAATAACACATGAAACCCAGGCAGTTTCAAAGAGTCAGCGTACAGAATGGAAATGGGAGATACATCCAAAGGAAGAAGGCAAGTATAAATTGCACCTGACATTAACAGCTCTTTTGGAAATCAATGGGCATACCACTCCACGAGCTATCAGGACATTTAGCAAAATTATTGAGGTTAATGTTACAGCAACACAAAAAATCGGAATATTTTTCAAGAACAATTGGCAATGGCTGTGGGCCGCTATTCTGGTTCCAGTTGCCGGATGGCTATGGAGACGAAGAAAAAAATAGCAGATAAGCGCATCCGTCTGATAGGGGAAAGCGGCACTCCTTGTTTCTCGGCGCACCATATTTTTCTGCCGTTGGAATTGTTGGCCTGCTGGAAGCAGGCCCCACGGGGTTTTGTAATCGTGGTCCTTGGCAAGATTTTCAGGTTGATAACAATCAGCACCAGGCAGCAGTTTCCCTTCTTTTTGTCATATATTCCACAATGTCATCAACCTAAGGGGATTTTCTCCCTCTCCCCTTGGGGAGTCATGGGGTGAGGGGATTTTAAGGCGGCTTAAGTTAATGGCATTGATATATTCCATACGCCCGCCAAAACAGGAGAAACGTGTTGGCGGCCATCAGACCCGGCATGTCAACAGGATGCCACTCCGAATGTCTTCCCTCGTTTAAACCGCTTTATCAGATCAGGGTTTCCTTCTCTTTATCTTTAAGTCTATAATTACCATCTTGTTGTTTGCTGTCGGATGGTCCGGCGAAGGGCCCTCGGTCTGGATGATACAGCTTCCCTCAAGGGCATAGGCTGCTGCATAGTTACCGGCGTAGGTGGTCCAGTCATCCGGATGCTTCTTTTCCAAAACCGGATACACCCCGTAGGAAAACATCAGCTCACGGCATGTTTTTCGGCTGGGGCTCACCGCCAGTATCCACACCGGCAGCCTGAACCGGGTCAGGCTTCTTGCCGTATAGCCGCTGGCGGTTGGGGTGAGAATGGCGGCCGGTGAATCTATTTTTGCAATAATATTTTCTATGCTCACGGCTATGAGATCAACAGCATTGGGGGTGTCGTCATTCACCTGTGTTTGCATGGTGGACTCAAGATTACGCTGCCGTCTGTGCGGTTCTATGGCTGCGGCAATCTTTGCCAGCATCTCCACGGATTCCAACGGATAGTCGCCCATGGCTGATTCTTCAGACAGCATGACGCAGTCGGTGCCGTCGAGGATGGCATTGGCCACATCGGTGGACTCTGCCCGGGTGGGTCTGCGGTTGCGGGTCATGGACTCGAGCATCTGGGTTGCGGTGATGACCGGCTTGCCGAAAAAGTTGGCCCGGGCAGTGATGAACTTCTGGGCCACGGCAATCTCTTCAATGGGAATTTCCACCCCAAGATCCCCCCTGGCCACCATTATGCCGTCAGTGACCGCCAGGATTTCGTCGATGTTTTCTCTGACACTTGCACGCTCGATCTTGGCAATAATAAAGGGGTCAAACCCCATCTCGGCTGCAGCCGAGCGCACATCCTCAATATCCTGCGCGTTGTTGACAAAGGACTGACCGACCGCGTCCACACCGTTTTCCAGGGCAAAGAGCATGCATTCACGGTCACGCTCGGTAAAGGCACTGATCCCCAGGTCAATGCCGGGTATATTCAACCCCTTTCTTGAACGGAGCTGGCCGCCGGCAATAACGGTACAGTGAATATCCAATCCATCGACCTCCTCAACCTGCAGTTGGATAAGACCGTCATTGAGAAAGAGAATATCATTGTTTTTCACCACCCCGGGCAGCTGTTTCATGGTCATGGAAACACGGTCCCTGTTGCCGATGATCTCTTCCGCAGTAAGGGTAAAACGTGTACCTTTATCAAGGGTAATGGGCTCCTCGGCCAGGTTGCCGATACGCATCTTGGGCCCGGGCAGGTCGGCCATGATGGCGACCCGCTTACCGGTTTTCTCCGACGCTGCCCTGATCTTTTTGATCACCTCGCCATGGCTTGCAAAATCGCCATGGGAAAAATTGAGCCGGGCAACGTTCATTCCGGCTTGGATCATCTTCTCGATCATCTCGTAGGAATCAGAGGCAGGACCAATGGTGCAAACAAGTTTTGTTTTATTTCCCGGCAATTTTTTCATAAGATTAGTTGTATCCTGTTATTTTATTGACACCGGCACACTATTTTTTGTGAATTCCACGGGTCACGAGGCTATCGTTCCGTTATCACCCGCAGGGTCTGGGTTGCAATTTCAAGTTCTTCATCCGTCGGCACAACAAGTATTTTGACGATACTGTCAGTCGCCTGAATTTCAGATATTGCATTTCGTTGTTTTGTATTCTTTTCTTTATCAAGGCTGATACCGAGTCTTTCCAGTCCCTGGCAGCTCATTTGCCTGACAATGGCCGAGTTTTCTCCAATTCCGCCGGTGAACACGATGCAGTCCACGCCGCCCAAGGCAGCCATGTAGGCACCGATGTATTTTTTCAGCCGGTAGCAGAACATGGTCAGGGCCAGCCGGGCCAGCCTGTCTCCCTGTCCGGCCAACTCCGTGATCGTGCGCATATCGTTTTCACCGCAGATCCCCTTGAGGCCGCTCTCTTTGTTGAGCATCCCGTCCAGATCATCCATGTCCATATCGGTTTCCCGGGCCAGATAAAAGAGGATGGCCGGATCAAGATCACCGCTGCGGGTGCCCATGATCAGACCTTCAAGCGGCGTGAGCCCCATGGAGGTGTCAATGCATTTGCCGCCCCTGATAGCTGCTGCACTGGTGCCGTTCCCCAGGTGCACGCTGATGATGTTCAGCTCGGTAATGGGTTGGCCAATAAATTGTGCTGCCTGTTTGGAGACATAGTCATGGGAGGTGCCGTGGAACCCGTAGCGTCGAACCTTCTGCTCCTGGTACAGCTTGTAGGGAAGGGCATAGAGATAGCCATGTTCAGGGATGGACTGGTGAAAGGCTGTATCAAAAACCGCCACCTGGGGAACAGTGCCGGCCTGCTCCAGGGCCACCCGGATACCGGTCAGGTTGGCAGGATTATGCAGGGGTGCAAGGGGAATCAGCTCTTCAATAGCTGAAATGACCCTGTCATCAATGAGGACCGGCTCGTGGAAGGCCTCTCCGCCATGGACGACCCGGTGGCCGATACCTGCCAGCTCCTGGATATCGTTCATGGTTCCGCTTTCGCGCAACAGGTCTGCCATGATAATGATGGCCTGCCTGTGCTCGGCAACAGGTACGGTTTGCTTGAGGGTCTGTTGAGTCCCGGCGGAATCAAAATATATCAGTCGGGCAGAGCTTTGCTCATCACCCATCTGCTCTATCAGACCCGAGGCCGAAACGGTCAGGTCAGGCAGATTAAAGAGCTGGAATTTGAGCGACGACGAACCGGAGTTCATTACCAGTATTTTCACCGGCCGATATCCTCCTCATTCTGTGCCTGTATCGCCGTAATGGCCACTGTGTTGACAATATCCGCCACCAGGCAGCCGCGGGACAGATCATTGACCGGTTTATTGAGTCCTTGCAGCACCGGGCCGATGGCCACGGCCCCGGATGAACGCTGCACCGCCTTGTAGGTGTTGTTGCCTGTGTTGAGATCTGGAAAGATAAAGACCGTGGCCCGTCCGGCTACTTCGCTGTCCGGCATTTTTTTACTGGCCACAGTGGCATCGATGGCGGCATCGTACTGGATCGGTCCGTCGATCTTCAGATCCGGCCTACGCTGCCGGGCTATTTCCACGGCCTTTCGGACCTGTTCCACGTCTGCGCCGGACCCGGAGGTGCCGCTGGAGTAGGAGAGCATAGCCACTATCGGCTCTATACCGAACATATGCGCTGTCTTTGCCGAGCTGATCGCAATTTCGGCAAGCTGCTCGGAGTTCGGATTGGGATTGACCGCACAGTCGCCATAGACCAGCACCCGGGTCTCCAGGCACATCAAAAAAACCGAAGAGACAAGCAGGACATCGGCCGGGGTCCCGATAAACTGGAAAGCGGGGCGGATGGTATGGGCCGTGGTATGGACCGCCCCTGACACCATGCCATCGACCATGTTCCTGTACACCATCATGGTGCCGAAATAACTGACATCGCTCATGGTGTCAAAGGCCCTGTCCATGGTGATGCCCTTGTGTTTGCGCAATGCAAAAAAGGTCTCGGCAAACTCGTCACGCAATGTGGAAGTTTGCGGGTCAATAAAAGTCACCCCGTCCAGTTTCAGTCCAAGGGTTGCAGCCCGGGAACGCAACCTGCTTTCCTCTCCGAGAATGGTCAGATCAACCACATCGCGCAGACGCAGTATTTCCGCAGCCTGTAAAATACGGTCGTCCTCCCCTTCCGGCAGCACGATGTGTTTGCGTTCCTGGCGGGCCTGCTGAAAAAGCGAATATTCAAACATCAGCGGCGACATGGTGGAAGATGCCGTGACCCGAATTTTTTCTTCCAGGGCCGGAATGTCCACATTGGCTTCAAACATGCCAAGGGCCCGGGCAATCTTGCGCTCGTTGTCCGGACGCAGCCTTCCCTGCACGGCCGCCGCGTTCATGGCCGTACGGTATGTGTCGCTGGAAACGCTGTATATGGGAATGGTCAGATCATCAAGCCCTTCAAGCAGTTTGATAACTGAAGGCTCCGGGATCAGACCGCCGGAGAGCAGCAGGCCCACCGGTGAGGGATAATTCTTCGAGGCAATGGCGCCAAGGGTGGTGAGGATGATATCCGGCCGGTCGCCCGGGGTGATGATCAGATCATCTTTTTCAATGTAGTTGAGAAAGTTGGCCGGGCCCATGGCCGCCACCTTGAAATCGCGCACGTCACGCTGCAGTCCTGTTTTCGGCCCGCTGAACCAATCAGCATGCAAAGCCTCGACAATTTCCCCCATGGTCGGATTGCCAAGGCTTTCCATTTCGGGCAGCAGGTCGATGGCAATAGTGCTGTCGCATTGCTCGCGCAACTCTTTTTCAGCCTCGCCCAGAATTTTTGTATCGACCCGGTTGACCATGATAGCCGGCAGCGGACACTTGAGCTGCCTGAATGTTTTCTCGGCAACCCGGATGTTTTCCAGCAGTTCTGCAGCCGTCGCCCTGTAACCGGATGAGACATAAAGGGCTGGAGAGCCCAATTCCCTGGCGATCCGGATGGAAATGTCGTAGTCAAAGGCGTCGGACAGGTGGCTGATATCAGGCCCTTCACAGAGCAGAAAATCGCATTGCTCTTCCGCCTGCTTGAATCTGGCGACAATCTCGCGGAAAAGACGGCGTTCCTCACCGGCGGCAATCCACGACCTGGCCTGTTCATGGGTAACGCCGATCATTTGCTCCGGTTGCTGGTCGAGGTGAAAGCGGCTGGAGATTAACTGGATATGGTTATCTTCCCGGGCCGGGACAGGAGAGATCGAGCGGAAAAAACCAAGGTGATCAACCCGGCGGGAAAGCATCTCCATTACGCCGAGCGTAATAAACAGTTTGCCGCTGTTTGCCTCCAGGCTTGCAATATAAAGACTTTCAGTCATGATTTTTCTCTACACCTTTTATTGAGAACTTATGAATCAGGTTGAGCAAAGTGCATACCCCGTAATATTATTTTTTTGTTCTATGTTCAGATGGAGAACCGTTGTATTTACAAAGAGTTTGCCAATATCAAGTCTGTGTTGTCAACTGTTATAGATACAGCAGGTGTCTTTATTATTAATTCTTTCCGCCTTGCTGGGACCATGGCTTATTCCCCCGAGAAGTGAATGGTTTTACGGAAAGGGTTGCTGTTATTATCCAAGGCGGGGAAAAATAAATTTCCTGCTACCAATTTTGTCAGGCTGTATTACCATTGCCATACTTACTGGTACCTTGCTGTTACGTATCTTCACGAAGCATGTATTGATCACAATCTTTGATATCGCACCCCATGACATACCACTGAAGGGGTTCAACTATGAAAAAAAGAGCACTTAAACAACATGGCATAATCAGGGAGCGGCTAAGCGGTATTGTAGAGCGCGTCAGATACCACAATTCGCAAAACGGCTGGTCTGTCCTGCTTGTTGCGCCGTTTGACAATCCCCATCAGCGCGAAGCGGTCGTTGTTCACCAGACAAAGGTCTTTGCCGGGGCGACCATGGAATTTCATGGCGCCTGGACCGTGCATCCGAAATTTGGTCGGCAGTTTCAGGCCGAGGAGGCGGTGGAGAAAAAGCCTGCCACATCGGCGGCCCTGGAAAAATATCTCGGCTCCGGCCTTATCAAGGGAGTGGGTCCGAAAACCGCCGGCAAAATAGTCAAACACTTCGGCGCCAGGACGCTGGATGTTTTTGAAGAAGAGATGGAGAGGCTCACCGAGGTTCCGGGTATTGCCGGAAAGAAACTGGAAATGATCAGCCATGCCTGGAGCGAGCACAGGTCAATCCGCCAGGTCATGATGTTTCTGCAGTCCCATGGCATCAGCACGCTTTTTGCCGTGCGCATTTTCAAGGAATATGGCGACAAGGCCATTGCCATGGTGACGGAAGATCCCTACCGGCTGGCAAATGATTTTTACGGCATCGGCTTTTTTTCAGCGGACAAGATAGCTTTGAGTATCGGCTTTGCGCCGGACAGCCGGCAGAGAATGATGGCAGGCATCAAGCATGTACTGGCGGCAAGCAGGGATTTCGGCCATTGTTATTTGACGGAGTCGCAGATATTACTGCAGGTGCAAGAGTTGTTGCAGATCGATCTGCAGGGGCGGTTGCCGGAACTGCTGCGTCAGATGGAGGATGACGGGCTTATCAAGGTGCGCCGGGGTATTACGAAAGACGCCCGGGGCGAAGCATGGTATTACGCAAAATCATTATATTTTGATGAGTTGTATGTGGCGAAAAAGCTTTGCAAACAGCTGAGCCCTCTGTCGGTTGACATGGAGCGGATGGAGAGATGGGTTGAGCGTTACTGCAAGGCTGAACATATTTCATTGAGTAATGAGCAGGCCGGGTCGGTAAAAAATGCGGCCTGTCACCGTTTTTCCATTCTCACCGGTGGACCTGGCTGCGGCAAGACCACCACCACCCTTGTACTGGTTAAACTTCTCGAAGCCATGCAGCTCAAAGTGCTTCTTGCCGCGCCAACCGGCCGGGCTGCCCAGCGTATGACCGATGTGATCGGCAGTGAATCCAAGACAATTCATCGGCTGCTTGAATGGCAGAATGGAAAATTTAAGCGCAATGAGGAAAATCCTCTTGATGTCGATTTCCTCATTGTGGATGAGTGCTCCATGCTCGATATCTCCCTGACTGCCTCGCTGTTAAAGGCTGTACCGCAGCAAAGTCAGGTGCTCTTTGTCGGTGACGCTGACCAGTTGCCCTCGGTTGGCGCCGGCAATGTGCTCAAAGATATGATTGCTTCGGGCAAAATACCGTGTTTTCGCTTGACGGAGATTTTCAGGCAGGCCCGCCAGTCCCTTATTATCCGCTACGCCCATCAGATTAATAAAGGAGAGATGCCCCATATTGATTCTCCTTTTAAAAAGCCGGAAATCTGGCAGCAGGGGCATGATTGCCTTTTTCTGGATTCTGATGAGGCAACTCGGGAGCAGCTTCAGTTTGTTACTAAGGTCAAAAGGTATCATGGCATATCGACAGCCGGTCTCTCCGAGGAATCTGCCGGCGCCGGCAGTCTCTATGAGTTCAGGACCAATGAGCCGTGTATGCCCTATGAGACGGAGCTTGTTGTGCCGAAAAAGTTTCGTCATGTTGATCTTGACGCCCTTTGTCAGGCCGGGACGGCAACAAAAGAACTCATGGCGGTTTTACAGAAGGTGCATCCCTGGTCGTCACTTTATTACAACCTTGCAGCCGTTGATATTGTCAGAGAGTTGTACATGCAATGGATACCGAAATATTTCGGCAACAGTGAAATCCAGATTTTGTCGCCCATGACCAGAGGGAGCCTGGGGACGGTGAGCATGAACAGCATGATTCAGGAGTCGGCAAACCCTGCCCGGCAGGACAAATGCCAGATTCAGGTTGGCGAAAGGATATTCAGGGAAGGAGACCGGGTCATCCATCGCAGAAATAATTATGATCTGGGGGTATTTAACGGTGATATCGGTGTCATCCACCAGATAAACAATGAGGAGTTGACCTGTACGGTGTCATTTTTCCCGGATAACAGGGAGGTTTTTTACCAGCGCGATGATATTGTCGAACTTGATCTGGCCTACGCCATCACCATACATAAGAGCCAGGGCAGTGAATTTGAAGTGGTCATCATCCCTGTTTTTACCCAGCATTTCAAGATGCTTTTTCGAAATCTCATCTATACCGGCCTGACCCGGGCCAGAAAACTCGCTGTTTTTGTCGGCACGAGAAAGGCGCTGGCCATGGCTGTTAAAAATCAGGACACAAGCCTGCGCCAGACGGCGTTGAAGGAGCTGCTGCAGGCCGGGGGGTAGTGAGTGTTGTTGTTATGATGTTTTCTCACAGAGGCGCAGAGGTCGCAGAGTTTTTTATTTTTATCCCTTAAAGGGGCACAAATCTCTGTGTCTCTGTGAGCTCTGTGAGATATATTTTAATGTGATTACCACTAATTTTCAGCCTCCTGCGTAAATAACTGGCGAAGAATGAGGGTGGGAGCGGATTTATCCGCGAATTTTCCGGGTTGGCAAGCAAGCAATTCCATCTCCTTGCCAGCCCTTTTCGCGGCTAAAGCCGCTCCTACAGCACTGCACTGATGAATGGCTGAATTTCGATGGTAATCACATATTTTAATGCATTTATTTTTCCCTTTCAAGGCGCACAGAGACGGAACGGGCATGGGCGGTGAGTCCTTCAAGTTTTGCCAGGGTTTCAATGTGCTTCGCGTCTGCAATGAAGGCTGCGCGGGAGTAGGAGATCAGGCTGCTTTTTTTCAGGAATGTCTCAACGCCGAGGGCCGAGGAGATGCGGGCCGTGCCCATGGTTGGTAAAACATGGTTTGGTCCGGCCACATAATCGCCGCAGGCTTCGGGGGAGTAATCACCGAGAAAAATGGCACCGGCGTGCTGTATCATGGGCAGCTGCAGGAAGGGATCCTTGATCATCAGCTCCAGATGTTCGATGGCGATATTGTCGGCAATCCTAATTGCCCCATCAAGATCGTCGCAGACAATGATTGTGCCACGTTCGGAAAGAGATGTACGGGCAATGTCCTCACGGCTCAGCAGTTTCAACTGGCGCTCAAGCTCTTGCACGGTTTGTCCGGCAATGTCATCGCTTGTTGTGACGAGAATGGCCAGGGCCTGGGGATCATGCTCGGCCTGGGCCAGCATGTCGGCGGCAATAAAGGCTGGGGTTGCGCCATGGTCGGCGACGATCAGCACCTCGCTGGGACCGGCGATCATGTCAATTCCCACCCGGCCGGCGACCTGCCGCTTGGCCTCGGTGACATATTGGTTGCCGGGGCCGACAATGACATCAACCCTGGGAATGGTGGCCGTACCGAATGCCAGGGCGGCAATGGCCCAGGCGGAGCCGGTTTTATAAATTTCACTGATGCCGATTTTCTGGGCAGCCACCAGCAGAGCAGGGTTCACCTTGCCCTCTTCGTTGGGCGGTGTGACCATGACCCGTTGCTTGACCCCGGCAATGCCGGCCGGTATGCCGTTCATCAGCACTGACGAAACAAGGGGAGTTTTGCCTCCCTGACCGCCGGGCACGTAAAGTCCTGCTGAGGCCACCGGCCTCACCAGCCTGCCGGTGATGGTGCCGTCTTCTCTGGTAAGGAACCAGGATTGCTCCATCTCTCGTTCATGGAACTCCTGGATTCTTTTTTGGGCCAATGTCAGGCTTTCCATCAGACTGTCATCAACCTGCTGGTAGGAGTCCCTAAGTTCCTGCTCGGATACCTTGAGCAGGTTCAGAGTCATCTGCGGGGAGTCAAATTTTCGGGTGTACTCCAGCAATGCCTCGTCGCCCCGTTCCCTGATGGCTGCCAGGATGTCGCTTACCGTCCGGCGGCATGACGCGTCAGCCAGCTGGAAGCGGTCGTTTAACTGCTCAAGGCGTTTTTGTCCTTCAGTTGATGCTGCGGATATAGGGGTGATGATCATTTTATTACCTCAAAAGTAAGGGGCTAGGCACAGAGGCACAGAGGCACAGAGGCACAAAGGCACAAAGGCACAAAGGCACAGAGGGGGCGGGAACGCGAGTCTGCTGAATTTTTTTAACTTTGTGCCTCTGTGCCTCTGTGCCTTTGCATTTTACTCTTTAAACACCGGACATGGTGTTTCCGGTTTATAATTTTTATAGGCCGGATCACTATATTCCTTATGGCATTCTATGCATATTCCAACCCTGAGAATGCGGGACAGCTCTTCCTTGTTAAATGGGCGAAGGTTAGGCCTGGAGCTTTTTTGCAAAGGCTTCCCGTCAATGGTGACATAGGCATCCAGCGGCGGGGTTTGTCCCACTTCAGTGGCTATGCCCTGATCAATGCCGGCAAAATGCCATCTGCCGTCTTTCTTCCAGGCCGTGCCTTCTCCCAGGCCCATGGCCTTGGTTGACGTGTGGCAGTCGGCGCAGCCCCGTCCCTTTTCCTGGGTGGTGTGCGGGTTGATGGCTGCCATGGTCAGGCTGTTGAACTGCCTGTCAGGTTCTCCTTTTTCATCGATCAGGGTAATGATGTCCTGACAGCCCGGGGTGACAATAACCACCTCGTCATCCCAGACGGCAAGCATGGGGCGCTCATAGCGGATATAGGAGCGTCCCTCGTTCCACCAGCCCGGGGTTTCTTTAAGGGTCAGCTTGTCCAGGTGGGTTTCCGTCATGTCGCGTTTGACGTGACATCCGTAACATTGGGGAACCCAGGTTGAATGGCATGCCTCACATCCCACCCGTTCATGGCCGGCAAAATCGCAGACACCTGCCTTTGGCGGATGCAAGGGATGTTTTTTGTCGGTAATTTTATTGACTAAAACAAATCCTGTTTCATCATGGTCGATATTATTTAATTTGTCGCCTTTTCGTGTCAGGCCGATTTCTATCTTCGGTCCTTCGATGTCGGTAGTCGGAACATGGCAGGTGTGGCATTTAATTTCAAGCTGATCTTCATAATGGGCATAATTGGTGCCGTCACCCATGACCTCTTTTCTGGTATGACAGTCGATGCAGGCCATGCCTTTTCTGTGGTGGATGTCTGCCGGAAGATCGAGATAATAGCGGTCGCCGGGTAATGTCTTGTCAGACAGTTCACCGCTTTTATAGGGAGTGCCGTAATTTTCCGACTCATAAACCCCGGTGTAGGAGATGCCGATGCGGCCGCTTCTGTTGTGGCAGCGCACACAATTGCTCATTGGGATTTTATTGATAATGTGCGGATGGACTTTTTTGGCTTCCTCCTCGGAAAGGTTTTCGTCTTTTATAAAATGACACGCTGTGCAGCCGCCGCCTTTTTCCCCGAAAAATCCCGGCAGATCGCCGCGCTGCTTCCAAAGATGACAGGTGCCGCAGAGTTTGCGGTAGTAGTCGATGGCAAGTGAGTTTTCACCGCTTTCCATCAGTTTTTCCACGGAGAAATCACCGTTCTGGTCCGGGGCTTCCCCCCAGTAATAGAGCAGGGTGGCCAGAATACCGCGGTTGGTGGCCATGAGGGAGTTTTTTACCTTTTTAACGTCCGGCGCGTGGCAGCCCTCAATACCGCAGGTTTTTTCCACAACCCTGAGGTCGCCGGGATTCTTGACGATCCCCTCATGGGCTTTGTCCTTGTCGATGGCCAGGGCGTCGCCGAGATGGCAGGGGGAACAGCCCAGCACCAGCCGGTCATGGGCTGCATCGAGTTTTTCGGATTTATGGCAGGAAAGACACATCTCCACCTGGCCGGATGTGGTCTGGTAGAGTTTGTCCGGCCTGTCCGTCATGTTTTCCCGGATAACCAGAAAAAGGACGCAGAGGAGAAGAAAAAAAAGGGTGAGTCTGGACGACATCTTATTCCTTGAATTGCTGGGCAATGGGGTAGCGGCGGCCAAAGCCGAATGCCTTTGAAGTGACTTTGAGTCCCATGGCTGCCTGCTGCCGCTTGTATTCGTTTATTTTGATGCGCCGGATAATATCTTCAACGATTTTCCGGCCAAAACCCCTGGCCGTTATTTCCCTGATGGAAAGATGTTCCTCCAGGTATGCCTGGAGGATTGGGTCGAGCATCTCGTATGGCGGCAGGTCGTCCTGGTCCTTCTGGCCGGGGGCCAGTTCGGCGCTGGGAGCTTTACTGATGCTGCGGGCGGGAATAATTTCTTTGTCCCGGTTGATGAAACGGGCAAGTTCGTAAACCAGTTGTTTGGGTACATCGGACAAAAGAGACAGGGCGCCGCACATATCTCCGTACAGGGTGCAGTAGCCCACGGCCATTTCCGATTTATTGCCGGTGGACAGCAGCAGGGCGTAGAATTTATTGGCCATGGCCATGAGCAGGGTTCCCCTGATGCGGGCCTGGATGTTCTGTTCGGTCACGTCTTCCTTGAGGCCTGAAAAAAGCGGGGAGAGACTTTCGCGGAAACTGGCGAAGGTGTCCGAGATGGGAACGATTTCAAAACGGATGCCGAGATTTTCGGCAAGCTCTCTGGCGTCTTCAATGCTTTCCTGTGATGTGTAGGGAGAGGGCAGGGCAACTCCCATGACATTTTCCCTGCCCAGGGCGTGGCAGGCAATGGCGCAGGTCAGGGCCGAATCAATGCCGCCGCTTAAGCCCAGCAGTACCTTGGTAAAACCGCATTTTTTGATGTAATCCCGGCATCCCATGGACAGGGCCTGCAGGACAAGATGTGTTTCATCGCCTTTTTTTTCTTGGAGAGGAACAAGTTTGTCTGTGTCGATAACCAGAAGGTCTTCGTCAAAAGACCGAGCCTGGTGGCATAGCGAGCCTTTTTTGTCAAGGACCAGACTTGCTCCGTCAAAGAGCACGGAGTCCTGGCCGCCAACCTGGTTGACATAGACAAGGGGGATCCGGTACTTGCGGCACAGGCCTGAAAATATATCCATGCGGGCCTGTTGTTTCCCCATGGTATACGGAGATGCGGCAATATTTATGAGGATATCCATGCCGGTCAGATCTGCAACGGGATTTGCCGCATAAAGAGGATGGGCAAAACACTCCTCGTCATTAAAAATATCTTCACAGATGGTTATTCCCAGGCGCAAGCCTTTATAGCTGAAAGTACTGCTTGAGTCGCCCGGTTCAAAGTAGCGAGATTCGTCGAATACGTCATAGGTGGGCAGCAGTCTTTTGTGGGCGGTAAACAGCAGGTTGCCGTCTTCAAAGAGCAGGGCGCTGTTATACAGGAGTTTGCCTGTTTCGCCTGTATGTCGGCTTATTGACCCGCAGAGGACAGCGATTCCGGATGTCTGGAGTATAAGGGTTTGCAGGGCCAGGTCGTGAGCCGCAAGAAAGGCTTCATGCTCCAGATAGTCCCGGGGCGGGTAGCCGCTGACAGCCAGCTCGGGCAGAACGGCAAGCGCGCATCCCTGTATTTTTGCTTTATTTATGAAAGCGGCAATCCGGCGGATGTTTTCTGAAAAATTTCCTATAACCGGATTTATTTGAATAAGGGCAATTTTCATGGCCGGGGTTCTGGTAATGTCCTGAAAAGTAAGAAGATACCACAGTTCATTCGGAGTCTACGCTTTCCTCGAGCAAAGTGAAAAATCTTTTAGTTACGGGTTGTTACGGTAAGAAAGATTTCTGCCGCTGGTCAAAATGGCACGGTTTCTGATTTTTCAACGTACATTATATAGCATAATAAAAATGCTCCTGCCGTATCATTTTCATCAGGGAAAATCCTTAGCCCATGTAATTCTTGCCAAACTGGAAAATTCAGACAATGTGGTATAATTTTTTTAGAGGCGCAATTCGTTCCTGTTTTCTTTAATAGAGATCACCGTGGAAAAAATTGACCCCCTAAACTAATGCGAAAATCGGTGTTAAACAGTATTGCAGAAGCTTTTTCGGTAAGTTTTACTTGCGGTTTCGAGCAGTTTCATACTACTTTGTATCGGCTTTGATAACCGTTAACAGGCAGGGCGTTTCCCAGCCGCTGACAGAGACCTCTATTAATGAGAAAATATTTTATCCTTGATACCAATGTCCTGCTGCATAACGCGGACTCTATCAGCTCTTTTACTGATAACATCGTTGTTTTGCCGATGTCCGTCATTGAAGAGCTGGATAAATTTAAATCCCGTAACGATGAATTGGGTCGCAATGCCCGCAGGGTTATCAGGGAGCTTGACCATCTTCGCTGTCGGGGCAAACTGTCCGAAGGTGTGGAGATGGGAAATGGCGGGATTCTCAAAATTGTTCCCGAGGGGGACAATATCGTTAATCCAGGCATTGATATGCATGTGGCTGACAATCGTATACTGTCTGTTGCCTATACTTTTTTTAAACAGGGGGAGACAGTCATTTTTGTCTCCAAGGATATCAATGCCAGATTGAAGGCGGATGCCCTGGGTATTGATGTCATGGACTTTGAAAAGCAGAAGATTAATTTTGATGAGCTTTTTTCCGGCTATCGCGAGATGCAGGTGCCGGGGAAATTTATTGATACCTTTTATGCCGAGCGTAAGGTGCATGGGGAAGGTTTGGAGTTGATTCCCAATGAGTTTGTTCTGCTCCAGGATGAGGTTGATCCGAAACATACCGCATTGGCGCGGGCAATAAGTGAAAATGAACTTGTCCGGCTCGTTCCTCAATACGATTCCGCCTGGCAGATTCGTTCCCGCAGTAAAGAACAGCGCATGTGTCTGGAACTTTTGCTTGACCCGGATGTCGCAATTGTAACGCTGGTTGGACAGGCGGGCACGGGAAAAACCCTGCTTGCTCTTGCTGCCGCACTTGAAGAGGTAATTATTAATAAAAGGTATGAAAAAATTCTTGTTTCGCGGCCCATAATCCCCCTTGGCAAGGATCTAGGGTATATGCCCGGTGACAAGGACGAGAAGCTGGCCCACTGGATGCAGCCTATTTTTGACAATCTTAACTTTCTCATGGGCAGTGGTAAGTTGCCGAAAAACCGGGAAGATAATCAGTCACTGCGGCAGAAAACGGAAAAATTGCTGAAAGATCATATCGTGGAAATGGAAGCATTGACCTATATTCGCGGCAGGTCGATTTCCAACCAGTATGTCATTATTGATGAAGCCCAGAATCTGACACCCCATGAAGTGAAAACAATTATCAGCCGGGCCGGAGAGGGTTCTAAAATGGTGCTCACCGGTGATCCGTATCAGATAGACAACCCCTATCTTGATTCCAGCAGTAATGGCTTGACCTATACGGTGGAGCGCTTAAAAGGTCTTTCTATTCATGGCCATATCACTCTGCGTAAAAGTGAGCGCAGTGAACTGGCCGGAGTTGCGGCGGATTATCTGTAAACTGAAGACTGAAGGTGGAAGTACGGTTGGGACTCCTTTTCAACTTTTAATATGCAACGATTAAGGAAATAATATGAAATTTGAAGCGAAATGGATTGCCTGGGAAATAACGAGGCGCTGTAACCTTAAATGTGTTCATTGCCGTTCCTCTTCAGAGCTTGAGGCGAAGGGCCATCCGGATTTTTCTTTTGAAGAGGCAACGAGGGTGCTTGATGATATTTCCTCCTATGCCAACCCGGTGGTGGTTCTTTCCGGCGGTGAGCCGCTTTTAAGGAAGGATGTCTTTGAAATTGCAACCTATGGCACGGGCAAAGGACTGCGCATGTGTCTGGCCACCAATGGCACCCTGGTCAATGAAGAGATCTGCTCCGGGATCAAAAAAGCAGGCATCAAGATGGTCTCTCTCAGTCTTGATGGCTCAAAAGCTGAGATCCATGACGATTTCCGCAATCAGAAAGGGGCCTTTGACGGCATGATCAATGCCGCAGGGCTCTTTAAAAAGCATGACATTCCCTTTCTGATTAATTCTTCCTTTACCAAGCGTAACCAGGAGGACATTCCCAATATTTACAAGCTGGCAAAAAAACTCGGGGCAACGGCCTGGTATATGTTCATGATCGTTCCAACCGGCCGCGGCGAGGAAATCATGGAAGAGCTGGTCTCCATGGAGGACTACGAAAAGGTGCTGGAATGGCATTATGACATGGAAAGGGAAGAGGATGATATTCTCGTCCGCCCCACCTGTGCGCCGAGTTATTATCGAATTGTGCTGCAGAAAAACAAGGAAATCGGCAGTGATTTCAAGCGGCGCAGCCTCAAGTTTTCCACCGGGGGCTCCAAGGGCTGCCTGGCCGGACAGCTTATCTGCCTTATCGATGTGGATGGAAATGTTCTGCCCTGCAGTTATTTTCCCTTGGCGGCGGGCAATATTCGGGAACAATCCTTTCAAGACATCTGGGAAAACTCAAAACTTTTCCACGATTTACGGGATTTCAAGAGCTATAAGGGGCGCTGCGGTTCCTGTGAATATGTCAGTGTCTGCGGCGGCTGCCGGGCCCGGGCCTATGCCATACATGGCGACTACATGGCGGAAGAGCCGTTTTGTTCCCATGTGCCGGCGAAATTGAAAAAAATGTAATAGTTTCATTTGGACTTTCAACGAACTACTTAAATCTACCAAGGAAATAGAGTATGAATACAAATTTTCTCAGGGCATGCAAGGGCGAGGAAGTCGATTACACCCCTATCTGGATTATGCGGCAGGCAGGACGTTATCTGCCGGATTATCATAAGGTTCGCGGCAAGGTAACCTTTCTTGAACTCTGCAAAAATCCGGAGCTTGCCGCTGAAGTGACCCTGCAGCCGGTTGATATCATCGGCGTTGATGCGGCAATTCTTTTTTCCGACATCCTGGTCACCCCGGAAGCAATGGGTATGGAACTTGAGTTCCAGGAGAAAAGGGGGCCGGTGCTTCCTTCGCCTATCCGTAGTCAGGCAGACGTGGATAAGCTGATCGTGCCGGATCCGGTGGAAAAACTTGGTTACGTGATGGATACCATTCGTTTGCTCAGGAAAGAACTGGCAACCAAGGTGCCCCTTATCGGTTTTTCCGGTGCTCCTTTTACTCTGGCAACCTACATGGTTGAAGGCGGTTCGTCGAAGAGCTTTTTTGAGACCAAAAAGATGATGTATTCCGCGCCCGAAGTGTATGCCGGTATGATGAACAAGGTTACGGACTCTGTTATCAGTTATCTTCAGGCCCAGGCTGAGGCCGGCGCCCAGGCCCTGCAGGTTTTTGATTCATGGGCAGGAGCGCTTGCCCTTTGTGATTATGAAGAGTTTGCTTTCCCTTATGTGAAAAAGATCATTGATGCTTTGAAACCGGCCGGTGTGCCGCTTATTTATTTTGCCAATAACGGCGCTACCCTGCTTGAGAAAACGAAAACATGCGGAGCGGATGTGCTTGGTCTCGACTGGAGGGTGCAGATTTCAGATGCTGTGAAAATTTTCGGACCGGATATCGTGGTCCAGGGTAATCTTGACCCCTGTGCTTTGCTGCTTCCTGAAGACAAGCTGGAAAAACGGATCAGCAATATTCTTGAAGGGGCCAAGGGCGCCAAAGGACATATTTTTAATCTGGGTCATGGCATTCTGCCGGAAACACCTCCGGCAAAAGCCAAATTTGTTGTTGATACCGTGCATCGTTTGTCTGCACGATGAAAAATAAAAATGATTCCAACGATAAAAACATGCTTTCAGCTCATTGAGCAGTATCAGATGCTGGACAATATCAAGGCCCATTCCATAGTGGTTTCCAGGGTGGCCGAGTTGATTGCCAAGGGTCTTATTCAACGAGGTGAAGACCTTAATCTTGATATGGTCATCTCCGCCTCTCTGCTTCACGATATTGCCAAAACCCAGTGTCTTGACAGCCGCTGCGATCATGCCCTTGTCGGCGGGGAAATCTGCCGGAATTATAATTTTCCTGAAATTGCCGAAATTGTGGAGGAACACGTTTTGATTAAAAGCAATGGTACAGGCAGGATAACGGAAAAAGAGATCGTCTATTACGCGGATAAACGGGTTAACCATGACCAGGTGGTCAGCCTGCATGAGCGCTTGGACTATATTCTGGAGCGGTACGGGCAGAGCAATGAGTTTCGCCATGAAGCCATTGAGAAAAATTTTCTAAAATGTCTGCAGATGGAGAAGCGTATTTTTGACGGGCTTGAATTTGCTCCATCACAGGTAGGGGAAATTGTTTTATCCAATGGGCAATGGAGCGTCTAAGGTGACGGACAAGAAGCAACCCATAGCCGTCATCCTGCTGAATCTGGGAGGACCGGAGCGGCTGGAAGATGTCGAACCCTTTCTCTACAACCTTTTTTCAGATAGAAAAATTATCCGGCTGGGACCGGCATTTCTGCAGAAACCCATTGCCCGTTTCATTTCCATGCGCAGGGCTCCGAAAAGCCGTAAATCCTATGAGCTTATCGGAGGGGGCTCCCCTTTGAAGAAACTCACCAGGCAGCAGGGGGAGGCGCTTGAAAAGGAGTTGGCTGAGGCAGGATCATTTAAGGTCGTCATGGCCATGCGTTACTGGTCTCCTTTTGCCCGGGAAACCTTGCAGGAATTAGCTGACAGCAATATTTCCCGCATTATCGGCCTGACCATGTACCCGCATTATTCCAAAGCAACAACCGGCTCTTCCTTTGATGATTTGCGGGAGACTGCCGCCTCTTTTCAATCCCATTTTGACATAGCGGAAATACCCGTCTGGCCTGATCAGGATGATTATATTGCCGCGCTTGCTGCAACCATTGTGGCCGGATTGAAAGAATTTCAAGGTGAAGAGGTGCAGCTTGTTTACAGTGCCCACAGCCTGCCGGTCAAGTTCATCGAGGAAGGAGATCCTTATCTTGATGATATCAAGAAGACTATTTCGGCCCTTGAAAAGGTTACCGGTGTTATTGGTAAACTCTGTTTCCAGAGCCGGAGCGGGCCGGTTGAGTGGCTTGCTCCATCGACTCCGGATATGCTGGAGGAACTTGCCGGACAGGGCTGTGAAAATGTGCTCATGGTACCCATCAGCTTTGTTTCCGATCATGTGGAAACGCTCTATGAAATTGATATCCAGTATCGGGAATTGGCTGAAGGGTTGGGGATAGTGTTGAAGAGAACGCAGTCTCTTAATGTCATGCCCCGTTTTATTGAGGGATTAAGAAAACTGGTTGTTTCTGCCGCGCAGCGGCAGGGGTGGCTATAGGATTTGTATAGTGGCACAGCCCAATCGTTGGTATGTTTACGTTGTCCGCTGTAATGACGGCACTTATTATACCGGTGTCAGTACGGATCTGCGCAGAAGGATCAACGAGCATAACGGGGGAAAAAGCGGGGCAAAATACACAAAGGTCCGCCGACCGGTTCAACTGGTCTATTTTGAAGAAACGTCTTCGCGCTCTGAGGCGACGAAAAGGGAGTGGCGCATCAAGAAAATGACCAGGGTGGCCAAGAAGGAGTTGGTGGCAGGGGGTATTTGAGAAATTTTTTAAAGCAATATATGTGCTACCGCAATGGCGGTAAAAAGGCAAAAGCCCAGCCCCAGGAGGTATTCCAGCGGATTGCTGAAAAGGGTTGGCAATGTGCCGAGGGCAAGTATTGCAAAACAGCCAATCCCTGTCTTGTGTCGTTTCGTCAGTTTCAAAAAAAATTCTTGTTGTTACGTTTATCCGTTATCATCTCTTCTTCAGCCATCAGCCATCAGCCATCAGCCTTCAGCCTAATCTACCCCGGCACCTGATAACGCCTCATCCGGACACTGATAAGGATGCCTATGCCGGCCAGAGTCGTCATCAGCGATGATCCTCCATAGCTGAAAAGAGGCAGAGGCATACCCACCACCGGCAGCATTCCCATTACCATGGCAAGATTGATAAAGGCCTGCCAGAAAACAAGTGAAACAACTCCGATAGAGAGAAGGGTGCCGAATTTATCCCTGGAAGAGACAGCGCTGTTTAATCCCCAGAGGATGAGAAAAAAATAGACGGTGAGAAACATGACCGAGCCGAAAAAACCAAATTCCTCCGCCCATATTGAAAAAGCAAAGTCCGTATGGCGTTCCGGAAGAAAATCCAGATGGCCCTGGGTCCCCTCAAGATAGCCTTTACCAAAAAACTGCCCGCTTCCCACGGCAATTTTTGACTGCATAATGTGGTAGCCGCTTTTTAACGGGTCTGATTCCGGATTCAGGAAGGTTTCGATGCGTTGGCGCTGATAGGGTTTGAGTAAGAATTCCCAGGCAATGGGAATAAAGGACATGCAGACACCCAGCAGAATTGACAGTGTCTGCCATTTGAGCTTGACGAATAATGTCATGGAGACAAAGATAAATCCAAGCATAAGGGCTGTGCCGAGATCCGGTTGTTTTAAAATAAGAAGAAACGGCACACCTGTCAGGGCAATGGGCACAGCAAGTTCTTTTAAGGTGAAGCCCTTGCCGGTGTCTTTACGGGAATAGAAGCTTGCCAGGGTGATAACGAGCATCAGTTTGGCCGGTTCGGACGGCTGCAGATTGAAAAAACCAAGATTGATCCAGCGCTGGGTGTCTGCCTGGGTTTTTCCCAGATAAAGGGCGTAGAGCAGTAGCAGGCAGACGGCAATGTAAATGGGATAGTTGCAGGACATGAAAATCCGGTAGTCAACGCTTATGATGGCCAGGATGAGTGCCATTCCCATGATGAAAAAATAGAGCTGCTTGATATAGACGGGGGTTCCGGGCGGTGTGTTCGGATACACGGCACTGTAGAGATTCATCAGGCACATGGTGGCAATGAGTGTCACCCAGAGCAGGACGATCCAGTCAAAATGTTGTACAAGTCGTCTATCAAAACGTAACATGGTTAAGAAAGTTTTAAGATGTAAGGGTTAAGTATTAAGAGAAACCGGGTTTGGTTGAAAATTTCTCACAGAGGGCTCAGAGACACAGAGAAAGGGGTAAAAGCTCTGTGAACTCTGTGTCTCAGTGAGATACATGTTTGATGCTTTTTTTTTATTTTTCCTTAAAATACTCTTCCAGCACGATTTTGGCAATGGGAGCTGCGGCAGAGCCGCCATGTCCACCATGTTCGATAAGGACTGTGACGGCAATTTCCGGATTCTCAGTCGGAGCATAACAGGTAAACCAGGCATGGTCCCGGTATTTTCTAGGCAGTTTGTCTTCTGGAATGCTGCGGAATTTTTTCATCCGCACAACCTGGGCGGTGCCTGTTTTACCGCCTACGGTCACGTTGTCAAGTTTTGCCTTTGTTGCTGTGCCGTGTTTGCTTTGCACTGCTGCCACCAGCCCGCTCATAATCAGTTGCCTGTCCTTCTCAGATCCGTATATCTCTCCAACGATTTCCGGCTCAAATTTTTTCACAATGGGTCCGTCCGGATCTTTTATTGATTCAACAATTTGCGGTTTGAAGAGTTTTCCTCCATTAACAAGCGCTGCTGTCAAGCGGCAAATCTGTAAGGGAGTTGCCAGGTTGAAGCCCTGGCCGATAGCTGTGGAAAGCGTCTCTCCTTCCTGCCATCCTTCGTTCTTTTTTTGTTTTTTCCAGAGTGAGGTGGGAACCAGTCCTGCCTTTTCGTTTTCCAGATCGATACCGGTTTTTATACCCAGACCAAGATTCCGGGCATAGGCGGCAAGTTTGTCAACCCCGAGTTTCTGGCCAACTTGATAGAAATACACGTCGCAGGATTCTGCCAGGGCTCGTTGCAGGCTTATTGCCCCATGGCCCGCATGTTTCCAGCAGCCGTAGCGTCGCCCGTGCAGGCGAATGGAGCCTGTGCAGTAGAAAAGTGTTTGCGGGGTAATGATGTTTTCTGCCAGACCTGCCAGGGCGGTAACTATTTTATAGGTTGAAGCGGGTGGGTATTGTCCCTGGATGGTTTTGTCAAACAGGGGATACAATGGGTCTTCCAGATGCTCATTCCATGCTTTGAAGGATATCCCTCCGATGAATTCTTTTAACTGCATGGGAGGAGAGCTTGCCAGGGTCAATATTTTACCGGTGTTGACATCCATCGCCACCACGGCGCCTGCAAGTTCCTCCAATGCGTCTTCGGCCTTGCGCTGCAGATCGATATCAAGGGTAAGCTGCAGATCACGCCCCGGCAGGGGATCCTGTGCCTGCAATTCCTGCTGTTCAAAGCCAAGGACATCGACCTCAAGATAGCGATGACCTTTTTCGCCGCGCAGATCATTTTCAAAGACTTTTTCCACGCCCATTTTACCGATGGGGTCACCACCTTCGTAATTGCTATGCTCGGGATCCTGTAGTTCTTTTTTGCTGATCTCGCCTATGTAGCCAATGAGATGGGATGCCAGGTTCTCATAGAGGTAATCACGGCTTGAGACGGCCTCAACTCGTACGCCGGGCAGCTCAAAGTGATGGTTTTCAATGTAGACGAGGGTGGGCCAGTCGATATCCTCTTTTAAGAGAATGGGCAAGTAGCGGGGGCGGCCTGTTGCTTCGCGGATGCGCGTCAGCAGGGTTGAGATGTCTTCATTGACTATTTTTGAAAGCCTTTTTATGACCTCGTCAGGATCGGGAGCGTCTTCCTTGGTCCATACCAGGTTAAAATACGGACGATTGGTGACAATGATTCTTCCGTGCCTGTCGAGAATATTTCCGCGGGGGGCCTGGGTTTTCTGGACGCGGATTCGGTTATTTTCAGAAAGCCTGCTGTATTCGTCCCCTTTTTTTATCTGCAGAAACCAGAGACGGGCAATAAGCACAGCGACAAGGATGATGATGATAGCGGTGGCCGTATCAACCCTCTTTTTCAGGACAAGGAGTTCTTCCTCGTCGATTTTGTTTATTTTTTCAAGTTTGCGCCGTTGTCTCTGCATAGTCTGGATGGATTGGACTCAGAAAATTAATTTCTGAAGGTGTTTTTCTGTTGTGCTCGCTGAAAAAAAGAAGTTGCTTTTTTCCGGGTCACCCACCTGTCCAGGGAGTCGAAAAAACTGAACAGGGGAAGGGTCATCAATGCCAGCATGAACATCTGTAATAAGACTTTTTTCCACTGCCAGACCAGGGCGTTTTCCGGTGCCAGAAAGGTGGCAACAGAAAACAGCAAACCGTTGACAAGCAGATAGCAGGTGAGCACCAGAGGTATCTGGTGGACGGCTTCATAGAGAAACAGCCTCTGGGTCAGGCTGAAAAGAAGGAAGAACAGCAGGATGTAGACAATCGGGTATATGCCGAGAAAAATTCCAGAAAAAATATCCATAATAAGCCCTAGGAGAAGAAGGAGAATAGGCGCGCTGGGAGGTTTTAGGCGGACTGTGACAAAGACGATGAGGACAAAAAGTGGATCAGGCCGGCCCATCCAGTCAGGCAGGGACGTCAAAAAAGATGTCTGCAGGACCAGGAGAAATATTCCAAGAATAAAAAAGATGATAACCGGCATTGTATTTTATTTGAAAAATTCTTCGCCGGCGAGAGAATGTTCACGCATGATTATTATCAGATATTCCAGTTGGGGGAAATCCACGGCCGGCTCTATTTCTATTTTCTGAAACATTCCTCTTTTGCTCCTGGTGATATGTGAAACGCTTCCTACAGGGAGTCCTTTAGGAAAAATATCTCCAAGACCGGAGGTGACAATGGCATCGCCCTTTTCAACATCTGCATTTTTGAGGACATAGAGGAGTTGATAATTCCCGGTGCCTTTCCCTTTGACAATACCCTGTACCCTGTTTTTCTGGATAAGTACATCGATGGCGCTGTTTGGGTCATTGGCAAGCAGAACTTTTGAGTAGTTGGGTGAGGCGTCGAGTATCTGGCCGACAACACCTTCAACCGTTACCACGGGCATGCCTTTTTCAACTCCTTCGCTGCTGCCCCGGTCAATGATGATGGTGCGGAACCAGAGCGAGGGGTCGCGTCCGACTATCTGCGCGGTGAGGGTGGGAGGAGGAAGGGCGTCTTTGAGTTGCAGCAGTTTACTCAGGCGAACATTGGTTGCAACGGCCTCTCTGTACGTAATGTTTGTTTTTTTAAAAGAGTCAAGTTCATCCTTCAGGTGCTGGTTTTCCTTCCGGACATTGACCAGGTTGACATAACCAAGCCAGATATTGGAAAAAGTGTTGGTGAGGCGGGTGTTGAGATATTGGCCTTTCCCTATAACATCGAGGCCGAATCGCTGGGGCCCGTTGAGTTCCTGGCGGCCCACGGTTGAGGCGATGAGGATGAGGATAAAAGTCAGTATTGCTCCAAAAAGGATATAGGCTTTGATTGGCTTGTTTTTTTGTCGCATTTTTAAATCATACAGCCACCAGGGAGGAAAAGGAGTGAGTTTGCCGGGGCAGTGGCAAAAAACTGGAAACCCGTGCACCTGAGGGGTTAATTCACTGTAATTTCTTTGAGAACGTCAATATTTTCAAGGGCCTTTCCCGAGCCGAGAACAACTGAAGATAAGGGATCATCGGCAACGATGATGGGCAACCCTGTTTCTTCCTTGAGCCGTTTGTCCAGATTGCGCAGCAGGGCTCCACCGCCGGTCAGGACAATGCCCTGATCGACAATATCGGCGGACAATTCAGGTGGAGTAAGTTCCAGGGCCATTTTGATTGTTTCAATGATAACGTCAATCTGTTCTGAAATGGCTTCTTTTATCTCAAGAGAGTTGATGGTCAGGGTCTTGGGGACTCCCGAGACAAGGTCTCTGCCTTTGATGTCCATGGTTTCATAAGGCGGCTCGGGCATGACATCTCCCAGGGTGGTTTTGATGACCTCCGAGGAATGCTCGCCAATGGCCAGGTTGTGTTTGCGTTTGATGTACTGCAGGATCGATTCGTCCATCTTGTCTCCGGCAACACGAACGGATTTGGCATACACAATGCCCGCCAGGGATATGACGGCAACTTCAGTTGTGCCGCCGCCAATGTCGACAATCATATTGGCCGTTGGTTCTGTAATGGGCAGGCCTGCGCCAATTGCCGCAGCCATGGGCTCTTCAATGAGGTAGACTTCACGGGCGCCGGCTGATTCTGCCGACTCACGAACTGCTCTTTTTTCAACCTGAGTAATGCCGGAAGGCACACTGATGATAATGCGTGGATGGACAAGAGTTCGGCGATTATGCACCTTGTTAATGAAATAACGAAGCATGGCTTCGGTTACTTCAAAGTCGGCAATAACGCCGTCCTTGATAGGTCGAATGGCTACGATGTTGCCGGGGGTACGGCCGAGCATCATCTTTGCCTCTTTGCCGACGGCAAGCACCCTGTTGCTGCGATGGTCCTTTCTTACGGCGACGACGGAGGGTTCACGTAGAACTATACCCTTGCCTTTGACGTAGACAAGTGTGTTTGCAGTACCAAGGTCAATTGCCAGGTCGTTTGACATCCAGCCGAACAGCGAATCAATGGGGGAAAACATCAAAAAATTACCTGATGGTTAAGTTATATGTCAATCAAAATGTAGTTAAAGTTTTAAACCGGTTTAACTTATCAAACAAGAAAAATGTTAGCAAGGGAAATGGCTTTATGGAGATAATTAAACAGGCAGGGCGTAAAGGCTCTGCTGCTGGAGGAGAAAAGACTTGACAGCCATAATTCAAAAAGATTATATGGTGACGAAATTCGTCAGCGATTGGGGGTATAGCTCAGCTGGGAGAGCGCTTGAATGGCATTCAAGAGGTCAGCGGTTCGATCCCGCTTACCTCCACCAATTATATTAAGGACTTAGGGTTTCGGCTCTAAGTCCTTTTTTTTGATAAGTGCAAAATAAGTGCTTTTGGTGCGTTTAATCTTTTATTTTTCTCCTTTTGCGTTGTCATTGTTCTTGTTTTTTTGAGAGAAGAAAAAAGTAAGGTCAAGGTAAGTTTTTAGCAAAAAACTGACCACAGAATCAAAGGTGAATTGTAGTTACTCAAACTCGATCTGACAGTTGTGCTGGAATGGTGTGATCAAATCTGACATTCATAGTCTATTAAGTTTGGGAAGGCATGCGAAGGGTTAATATTGGCAAGACGAAGTTCAAATTAAGTGGCAAGCAATTTTCAAAAATCACCTGCCTCA
>DAOUUW010000145.1 GCA_030667965.1 Deltaproteobacteria bacterium | reverse complement strand
TTTTCCCCTGTTGTTTCTTTTCTCCCTGGTTTTTTTACAGGAAGAAGAGATATGGGCCCATAAGGCACGTATGTTTGCCGGGGGCTGGTTGGTTGTGTACGGGATCGCAACGGTTTTTGCCCTTGGACATTAGATATTTAGACTAAAGACTGAAGGCTGAAGGGTTGAAAAGTAAATTGTATTTTTTGGGTTCGTGTTTATGATAAAAAGAGTGAAGTATGATAGTCTCGTAAAAAGTTGCATAAAATTCAATGTCATTTCGGACTTTTTACGAAACTGGCAAGTATTGTTTCTACTTATGGTAAATCCGGACTGTTTTCCCGGCATGAACAAATTTTCAGGAGAAAAAATTATGAAAAGAAATTTTTTGTTATTCTGTATGGTTGTTTTTTTGATAAGCGGCTGCGCTATGCCGCAGACAAAGACAGGGCAGGGCGGATTATATGGAACAGCCGGCGGTGCTGCGGCTGGTGCCATCTTGGGTCAGGCTATTGGGGGTGACACGGAAGCCACACTCTGGGGTGCTGCCATAGGTGCCGCAGTGGGAGGACTTACCGGTGCCGGGGTTGGGAAAATGATGGACAATCAGGAACGTGATATGCGCACCGCCCTGTCAGCTTCTGAAGCGGCAAGTATTCGCCGGGAAGGGGACCTGCTTTCCATTATGTTTAAAAGTGATATGACGTTTGATTTAAACTCCGCTACGGTACGTCCCGGCCTTTACTCGGAAATGGACCGTGTGGCGAATGTCATGCGTCAGTATCCGCAGACACTTATTCGAGTGGAGGGACATACGGATAGTACGGGACCAGAAGAGCATAATTTGAATTTGTCCCGCCGACGTGCCCAGGCGGTGGGAGATTTGCTCACCCAGCGCTATGTGGAACCTTCGAGGATTCAACTTATTGGACACGGTGAAGGATATCCCATTGCCACAAATGAAACAGAAGCGGGCAGGAGGATGAACCGCCGAGTAGAGATTAAAATAGCCCCCACTCAATAATTCACGTCTTACATCTCATACACTCATCAGATTCTGACTATTTACCCAACCGGGATTGGACAGAATCTGATGATCCCTCCATGTATCTCTATCTTTCTTCTTCACAAATACAAGCAATTATCTATATTAAGCCTTACTTCTCACGAATCCGCTCAGCTATCCCGCAAAGCAAAATTATTATTTTTTCAAGCGATACAAGTGCAGCAAATATTGTCTATGACATGAAGCAGGATGCTGTCGTTTTTTTGCAAAAACCGTTTGATCTTGAAGAGTTATTGGACGAAGTATCACTTTACATGCGGCCCTCTTCAGCGACTGACTGCTGACATACAGCCTCTTAGCCCCAAATGGCGATTATTATCACCCCGAGAAACATAATTAATGTTCCCAGAAAACGTATCCTGAAATTATCTTCCCGTAAAATCACTCCGCTCAGAATAACCGTAAAGACAATACTGCTTCTTTTTACTGCTATCATATAGGCTGCCGTATTAAGCATTATAGCAAGCCCATGGCAACTCACGTGGAAAAAAAGAAGCCCTCCAAGCAGACATCCGCGCCAGCGAAAAGAGATGAGATCAGGCCAGCTTGTTTTTTTGAGAATAAAAAAACCAAAAAGCAGCAGTACATTAAAGGCGAGAAAAAATGTATAGGTGAAAAAAAGTGGTGAGGAATGGATCATGGCCTGTTTGCCCAACACTGCGGCATAAGAGAAAATAAAGGCCACCAGAAGCATGAACCATGCGCCTTTTTCCCTGGAGAATGCGGCAAAAGGCTGCCAGAATCCTTTTACCCCTTTGTCAAAATGTAATACATAGCTGCCAATAACAATTAGAAATATACCAATGGCACCCAGGCTGTTTATTTTTTCCGCCAACACAAGATTTCCGGTCACAATCATAAATACCGGGGTAAATGCCAGCAAGGGAACAGTCAAGGAAATTGGCGACAGCTTGATTGCATGAAGATAGAGAATATAAGCAATGCCGTTCACCGGCAGAGAAATGCCGAAAGCCAACCAGAAGACCTCATCAAGTACAGGCCAAGGTATAGACAGAACACCGACGATAAGAAGGGGCAGGGACCAGAAAAGTTCAGCAGCCCCTATTTTCAGGGGAGGAAGCTCCCGGCAGAAAATCTTGACCGATATATCCCGCACAGCGACGGATAAAGCTGTCAATAGAGACAAAAAAAGCCAGGTCATCTAGGGATTTCTCATTTTTTAAAGAGGACGAGCGTAATTCACGTACTATTTCGCATAAGCTTCTTGCAGTTGGAAGGAAAAATCAATAAAATACATTTTACAACTCTTTTCAAACAATTACGATACGCATCGTTACCAGATGATGTGGAGACCAAACAACTGATTGCGCCATGCAAAATGGCGGTCTGAGGGACCATGGGCGAACTTCTCGAAGCAAAATTTTTAATTATCGAAGACAGGGATTGCCCTCTTTATGCGGAAGGAGATGCATTCAACATCTCTGGTGTAGCCCTTCGTCTGCCGGAAGGCAAACCTGCCTGCCTTTTTCTCGCCCGCCAGATTGCGGAAATCATTGTTGAAAAAATGGATGCTGATTCCGCCGGCAAAAAGGATGAACAAAAGGAGAAAAAAGAATTTAACTGCAGTGGCTGTACCGGCCTAATCAAGTTTTCCTTTGTCGAGGATACGAAATTTTATACCCCGCAAATGCGTATGATGGCGGCGGCGGAGAGCAAAAAACAGACAATGGAGATGGGCTCGCTTATCGGTATGATGAATACCTTTTCCTTTTTCAAGACCCTGGAGGAAGACAGCCTCAAGGATATCCTCTCATGCCTTACCATGAAAGAGTTTCGTGCTGATGAAATTCTCCTGCATAAAGGCCAACCGGGTCGCCACCTTATTTTTATCGTCTCCGGTCGGGTAGCGGTAACCGATGATAATGGAGTTATCCTCGCAATTTTAAGTAAGGGTGAAATGTTCGGAGAAATGAGCCTTTTCAGCGGCAAGCCTGTATGCGCTACCATAAAAAGTATTGAACCTGTCAAGGTTTTAATGCTGAGCGGCAAGGAGTTGAGCCACATACTGATCAAATACCCCTTTCTCCAGCTGTCTTTCACCCGTTTGCTCGTGCAGCGATTATCTGAAACCAACGTCAGCCAGGCGGAAAAAATGTCATTGGCTTTTTCCGGCCAGCTGCTGGAGTTGCCGCCGTCAGAACTCTTTCAAATGCTTAATGAAAACGTTAAATCAGGTGTTGTTGAACTTGATCTGCCCCGCGGCAAGGCCGTTGTAGCATTCAGTGAAGGGGATGTTGTCAAGGTTGAATATATGGATCTGCGCGGGGCTGATGCCTTTAATGAAATCCTGAAAGAACAAAAGGGAAGATTCACCTTCACCTCCTCGCTTTCCCTTGAGGAAATGGGAGCCCCTCCCATAGCAGGGTTCATGAAATTATTACTGGACGGCCTGCGTAAGATTGATGAAGAAAATGATAATTAAAGAGGGATAAAGCCTGTTTTTCACTTTTTTCTCATCACCTGACAAGCTTGATACCACTAATGTCGATGGTGATAAGCCTTTTTTTGTACAGGGCGCCTATGGCTTTTTTGAAGGTTTTTTTACTTACCCCGAACAGGGAGTAGATATCTTCCGGCCGGCTTTTATCCGTAACTGAAATCTTGCCGCCATGGTCTTTTATTGTCTTAAGAATGATCTTGGATATATCATCAACTCCTTGATAGCCGGGTTTTTGCAGGCTCAAGTCAATTTTGTGGTCTTCGCGTATTTTTTTTATGTAGCCTTTCAGTTGCCGGCCCATGAGAAACTTCTGAAACATTTCGTTTTTATAGACCATGCCCCCATGCGAATTGTTAACAACTGCTTTATATCCTAAATTTGTTTTGTCATATATGAAAAGATCCACCTCTTCGCCCTCTTTATAGTTCGGGGGCTGTAGACTGAGAAATTTTTCCAGTTTTGAAGAGGCTGTGATGCGGTTGGTTTTATTATCAAGGAAGACAAAGACAATATATGATTTGCCTTTCTCCATTTTGTCCTGCTGTTCACTCTTTGGCACAAAAAGATCTATTTCCAGCCCCCAGTCCAGGTAGGCGCCCGATAAAGAGTTTGCCACCACCCGCAATTTGGCAAACTGACCGACTGTTGCATAGGGTTTTTTGGTGGTTGCCCGCAGATGATCTTCCCGGTCGGTATAAACAAAGACCTCAATTTCATCGCCTGGCTGGTATTTCTCAGGAACATATTTATTCTTCAGAAGAATATTTCCTGACTCACCGCCATCAAGATGGACGCCGTAGTCCCGCGTTCTTTTAATTGTAAGCTTATTTATCCTGCCGATCTGTATCATTTTCTTCCCTGTGATTTTTTACGCAATGAGCGTGGTCCGCCCCGACCATGTGCCCCTTGTGTGCCAATGTTAAACTCCGATTCATACCCCACAGTGAACTGGCTGGATGTGTTATTGCGGATGCTTAAGAAATGGGCATTTTTTTTATCAAAGGGACAAACAGGCATGGAACAAAGCTCAAACCCAAACTTTTTATAAAAGCCGGGATCACCTAAAACAAAGATTGTGTTTTCTTTGATGGCACCTTGTCTCAAGGCAAAGCGAAGCAGTTCAGCACCTATTCCCTGATTTTGAAACTCCGGCTTAACAGCCAACGGCGCCAAATGCAAGCCGCAAACTCCAGAGCCGTTATAGGCATTTGAAAAAGCAATATAGGCGATGATTCTATTGGTATGAATACACACCCATTCATGCACAGCCTTGCCGTTTTTGTGAAAATTTTCAACTAATTGCACTTCATATGTGCTGCCGGGGAATGCCTGCTGCAATAAGGCGGAAGCCTTGGCATAATTTTCAGGGGTGAGTTCACGTATTTTCATTTTATTTAAAATTTAATGGTCAAGAGATACGTATGGTGTCCCCGGAATTGCCCGAGAAGATCATGATTGGCGGCAGATCTGGGCGACAAGCCGTTTCAGACGGACGTGGGCTACATCTATATCGGCGAGGCAGGCAAAGGCCTTGACGTCCTCGGCTTTGGCCGGATCAAAACCGCTGCGTAAGGGGTGACGACCAAGCAGGGCGGTTACAAAGGCGCGGTCCAGTCGATCGTCCGGCTCATCAGACTGATTCGTATCAGGCAGGTTGTACCAGGCACTAAATCGGGGCTCACGCAAGGCCTGCCGCACCTCCTTTTGCAGACCCTGTGTCGCAGCAAAGCCGTGCCGGAACAGATCGTTTATGTACCAGTCTTCCAGCAAGGCGGACGCTTTGGCTACGGCTTCTGCGCCATCCAGCGGGCAGTTTGGTTCTTGTTGGAATAACAGTGACTCCAGGCCCAGGCAAATGGTGTCTCGCACCCGCTCGGCAATGTCTGTTATCTGTTTTATATCCTTCGTTTTTTCGCCATAGGCGATGATTGCGCTGTTTATGGCCCAGACGATTTCCTGCTCCAGGCGGGACAGGCTTTCCTGGTCAGTAATCAGGGACAGGGCCTGCTGTAACAAGGTGGTTTCTATTAAGGGGCCGACATACACAGACGGAATCCGGGTGAGTACACTGTCAATCGGTTTCTGAGGCCGGGACAACGGCTGACGAATGGCTGGCCGGGAGAAGAGAACGGCGGCCTCGTCTGGTGGCGCAAAACCGAGATCCTCCATGCGGCCGTTGCGGAAGCGCAAGGCTTCTCCTTCGATCTGAGTCGGCAGATCCACGCGGACCTCGCTGAGGAGTTGGTGTGTTGCAATAGGATCGTATTGATACAGAGCATCCAACACAGTAAAGGGATGGATCTTCAGCGCCAATTCCGTCTTCAATTCCAGGAGATAGAAGCCGTCCGGGGTCATGGCGCGGGTCGTGTCCTTTTCCTCGTCCTCCGGAGGAACCTTATCAGTATCAGGATCATACACCGTGACGGTCTGGGCCAGGAAGAGGAGCTGCACCACATAGTTCAGGGAGAAAAAAGACGTGGCCAGTGTTTCGGGCCCGGCTAGCGCAAAGGCAGTCAGCCATTCATCAAGACTGTCGGCGGCAAAGTCGTAGCGGTTCCAGCAGTCCAGATCGATACAGGCTTCCAATTGTTCTTGACTCAGCTGGAGGAGGATGGGAAGGGCCTGATTCAAACCGATCTCCCTGACGATATAGTATGCTTCTAAAGGTTCGAGAGTTGCGACCTCGTCGGCCAGGTCGGTCGAGGCCAGAAGTCGCTCACCCCGGCGAGTCAGAGCACGAGTCAGATCGGCACGGAACGGGGTTAATTCTATGATATTATTGTCGGTCATGTTTTTTAACCTCAAACCTTTTTAACTCGCCCGACTGCACCGTTTTCCAGGCGGACTTTAATGCCATGGGGATGGGTTAGGGATTTTGTCAGGATATCTCTCACAATTCCTTCTGTGAGTTTTCCTGAACGCTGATCCTGTTTTAAGACGATGAAAACCCGAAGGCCTGCTTTAATATCGCTCCGATTCATGCCATTCATGATTGTTTTTTCTTTTGATTGCATGTAACTATCCAGGTGTCTAGGTAAAAGGTTGAAGGCCGATAAGCTAAGACATCCGATAAGCGCAGACATCCGATAAGCGCAGACATCCGATAAGCGCAGACATCCGATAAGCGCAGACATCGAGAGGAAAAACCCAACAATCTCTAATGGAGATAATTGTTAAATTTTACCCAAATAGCTCAAACTGGCTCCAATTGTTTTAACCTTCAGTCTATTTCTACCTGAATAGTTACAAAAAAAACATCTAAACAATAAAGATCGCGAGAAAATCGTACGATGAAAGTTATTATTGCAGAAAAGCCGTCCGTGGCTCGCGACATTGCGGATGTCCTCAATATTAAGACCAAAAAGAAGGGTTATATCGAGGGGCGTGGTTGCGCGGTCACCTGGGCGTTCGGGCATCTGGTGACGCTTCAGGAACCGGGCGAATATAATCCGGCGCTCAAGCGCTGGTCGCTCGACACACTTCCGTTCATACCAGATGAGTTCAAGCTCAAGTTGATTAATAACCGAGGCGTGGACGAGCAGTTCCGGGTTATCAAGACGTTGTGCGAGCAGGCCGAAGAAATTGTCTGCGCAACTGATGCCGGGCGGGAAGGTGAGCTTATTTTCCGTTACATTCTGGCCCTGTGCAATTGCGAGGACAAGCCGATCCGCCGCCTCTGGCTCAACTCGCTGACGCCCGATGCGATTCTGGCTGCGTTCAAGGATCTCCGGGACGGGCATGACTACGACCCGCTCTATGCCGCTGCCCGCTGTCGCAGTGAGTCCGACTGGATTGTCGGCCTCAATTCAACCCGCTATTATACCGTCCGGCACGGTCGGATTGGCGGCGGCAACGATCGCGTTCTTTGGAGCATCGGTCGCGTCCAGACGCCGGTTCTGGCAATGATCGTGGAACGCGACGACACCATTTTTCAGTTTCGCCCGCAGACGTTCTGGGAGCTCACCACCTATTATCGCAAGGTGGTGTTCAAATACATCGG
>DAOUUW010000237.1 GCA_030667965.1 Deltaproteobacteria bacterium | reverse complement strand
TCTTTATTTGACTGGTGATACCGGCAGAGATGCTTTTCAAGCCCTGTTCTTCGGAGGGGGCCTCATCGCCGGTATTGGTTTCTGGGATGATCACAGGCCTATTCCGGCAAGGTGGCGCCTTCTGGTACATTTTTTCGCAGCTGGCTGGGCCTTGTCCTGGATCGGACCGCCTGAACTTCAAATTGGCGGACTCGTTTTTGATCCAGGCTGGCCTGGTTATGTGTTGTCTATTCTTTCCCTGGTCTGGTTACTGAATCTCTATAATTTCATGGACGGCATTGACGGCATTGCGGCTATTGAGGCGCTATCTGTTGCAGGCGGGGCGGCCGTGATCATGTATTCAAACGGCCACAACCTGGAGGTTATACCATTAATCATCCTTGCTGCAGCCTGTCTTGGCTTCCTGATATGGAACCGGCCGCCTGCGAAAATCTTCATGGGGGATGCGGGCAGCGGTTTCCTTGGTTTCGCGCTGGGTGTTTTTGCCCTGCTGACCGCCAATTCCGGGGCATTATCCTTATGGAGCTGGATGATTCTGCTCTCTGTTTTTTTTATTGATGCAACGGTGACATTATTCCGTCGCATATTTCGTGGAGAGCGCTTTTATGAAGCGCACCGAAGCCATGCCTATCAACATTTATCTCAAAAAATCCAACAGAAGGACGTATCAGAAGGCCTATCTTCCGAGAAATCACGGGCCAAGGGACATCTTTTTACGTCGTTATCTGTGGCAGGGATCAACATTTTCTGGTTGCTGCCTTTAGCATGGATTGCTGCAGAAAGGCCGGAGTCAGGAATTTACCTGGCAGTCATCGCCACAATTCCTTTGGTATTGACAGCGATAAAGCTTGGTGCGGGGGAAAGGGTCTAATGGTCATGAAAGATGCTCATCCAGGAATTCCTCATAGTTTCCCGGCGTAATAACTTTTGTTTCAACATCAGCATAATTTCGGCAAAAAGTTTTAGGAAATCGCATCTTGCCTCTCTGGGGATTCCATTTAAACTCGTATGCATAAAGTTTCTGACTACGCTCTTCAATATAATCAATTTCCTGCTGCTGCGTGGTTCGCCAAAAAAAACTGTTTGCATCACAGGTCTGATTGTTAAGCAGTTTAATGCGCTCACTTATCATATAATTTTCCCACAACGCTCCGGTATCCGTCCTGCTGGACAAGGATGTAAAATTACCAATAATGGCATTACGTATGCCATTATCTAAAAAATAAATCTTTTTCCCTTTTTTGATCTCATTACGAACATTACGGCTGAGCGCCGGAAGACGGACAAGGACGAATGTTTTTTCCAGAAGATCTATGTAGCGCTCGACAGTCTGACTGTCTGCCCCTACAAGTTGGCCTACTTCGTGATACGAGACCTCACTGCCCAACTGAAGAGCCAGTGCCCTTAGAATTTTTTCAAGTAAAATCGGTTTTTTTATCTGCTCAAGTGTTAAAAGATCTTTATAGAGGTAACTGCCGGCAAGAAGTTTAATGAGTTCCTGCTCCCTGCCGAGTGACGTAATGATTTCCGGATAACATCCGTAAATCATACGATGTTCCAGAAAGCGTTTTTCCTCCAGCAGGCCATGATGTTGAACAAGTTCAGAAAAAGCCGGGGGAAAAAGTGTGAGCTCGAATTTACGTCCTGTCAAGGGCTCTGCAATGCGAGAATTCAATTCAAAGGCTGAAGAACCGGTTGCAATGACTTGCACTTCGGTGATTTTGTCTGTTATTAACTTCAAAGTCAGACCAACATCAGGTATCCGCTGGGCCTCATCAATAAAAAGCAACGTGTTTAAACCGATGATAGTTCGCAGCTTGGTAGATGTGCATTTTTCCAGAAGTTCCCGCACATCCGGTTCATCAGCATTAAGCTCCATTTTTTTTTCGTCTCTGCTTTCCAAAACCATCTCTACAAGAGTAGTTTTACCTGCTTGACGTGGCCCGAGGAGAATAATGGCTTTTCCTTCAAATAAGCGGTCCAGAATGTTTTGCCGCAGTGCCCTTATTATAATATTTTTCGTTTTCATACAAAAAAACATATATTTAAAAAAGATTTTGGTCAAGTATTAATTCAATAATGCCACAGAAGAATTCCGCGTACAAAAACCATTGCGCACAACAAAGCGATTGGGTATCGTTCAATGATTATCCAATTGCCTAAAACACGGAACAATTCACAATTTCTCAAAAGTGGAAATTCTTTTATAATGCTGCATAAATACTTACGAAAAATCTTATTTAACCGTTGGGCAGCGTTTATCCATGACCTGTTGTGGGTGCCGCTGGCACTTTGGCTTGCCTTCTGGTTTCGCTTTAATCTGCAGGAAATTCCAGCAACCTATCTTAAAGGATATATTTATTTAACCTGTTTATCGCTTCCGGTTTATGCTCTTTTTTTCCATTTTTTTGGTTTATACCGGGGCATCTGGCGCTTTGCCTCCATGCAGGATCTTGTTCGCATCATTAAATCGGTAGCACTTGCCTCCCTGACTGCCACCCTGGCCGGTGTTATCCTGTTCAAACTGCACGGAATCCCCCGCACGGTTTCACTGCTCTCACCCTTGTTGCTTGTTATCGGCCTGATCGGCCCCCGCCTGTGTTACAGGATCTTTAAAGACAGAAAACTCAACCTGAGAAAAAAGGAAGGAAAGCGCACCTTGATTGTCGGCGCCGGTCAGGCCGGAGAACTCCTGTTGCGGGATTTGATCACCAGACAAGATTATCAGCCCGTTGCCCTGGTGGATGACGACCGAACAAAACACAATAGGGAAATCCACGGTGTTCGGGTATATGGCAGTTTGGACAACATTAAGGATATAGCTCGGCTTTTAGACATTGATTTGGTTCTGTTTGCTATTCCGTCGGCAGGCAAGGATCTGATAAAACGAGTTATTGCTGAATGCGTTAAAATTGGAGTTGCGTGCAAAACCCTCCCATCTGTTCATGAAATGACAGGCAGCCGGGTCCAGGCTGAGCTGCTACGCCCTCTCGCACTTGAGGATTTACTCGGCAGAGAGGCGGTAAAATTAGATCATCTGGCTATTACCGCTTATCTCAAGGGCAAGTCCGTGCTTGTCACGGGCGGCGGCGGCTCCATCGGTTCTGAATTATGCCGTCAGGTAACCGCCTTGCAGCCCGCCCGTCTCATTGTTTTTGATAACGGGGAGTATAATCTTTACGCCATTGACAACGAATTGCGCACCGCATTTCCGGACGCATCAATCATAACGATCCTTGGTGATGTGAAAAACCGGGAGCGGGTTGCCTGGGTTTTCAGGAAGTTCTCACCTAATGTGGTTTTTCATGCTGCAGCCTATAAGCATGTTCCCATGCTTGAGCTGAATCCGGCGGAAGGCGTGCAGAACAATGTTACCGGCACGAAAGTTGTGGCTGACGCAGCTGATCGTTTTGGGGCAGATCGATTTGTCCTCGTGTCAAC
>DAOUUW010000247.1 GCA_030667965.1 Deltaproteobacteria bacterium | reverse complement strand
TTTAGCTCTATTTTCGTTATAAATTATTTTATAATAAGTAGTTAAGTCCATTTGGCACCTATAACATTGGTGCCAGAACTTAAGCAATTACCAAATATTATTACTTTTAAAGTCAATCAGATAATAAGCTTTAGATTTTTTATGGCCCAAAATTGACTGTTTATTAATTAATCTTTCCAGGAAGGGAGAAAACATGGAAAACGAAAAAATTGTTTCAAAGAAAAAAACAGAAAAAAACTTAAAAGATTTTACCATATGCGACTCAACCCTGCAAATGCTTGAAAAGGCCAGAAAGGACGGCGTAGAAACAGCCTTTGATAGAGCAGCAAGCATGAAACCCTGTCCCATCGGTTCTGATTCTGCCTGCTGCAAACATTGCTCCATGGGGCCCTGTCGATTGAACCCCAGGGATCCATATAGCAAAGTTGGCGTTTGTGGTGCAACCATAGATACAATTATGGCAAGAAATTTTGCACGGATGGTAGCCGCCGGAGCTGCCGCACATACGGATCACGGGATGGCCATGCTCGAAGTTTTCCGTGAAGTTGTGAAGGGCAATATTAAAGATTACGAGATCAAAGATGTTCGAAAGCTGGAAGAGGTTGCCCTTTCTATTGGAATAGAGGTTGAAGGGCGCACAACCGAAGAGATTGCAAAAGACCTGTACGTGCAACTGGAAGCGACTTACACTCAGATCGAAGGGGAAATTCCATTTATGAAAAGGGTCCCGCCAAAAACGCTTGAAACCTGGCGCAAACTCGGTGTTGTCCCACGGGGGGCGATGCTGGAAATTATGGAGATGATGCACAGGACTCACATGGGTGTGGATCAACATTATGAAAATATTACCAAGCAGTTTACCCGTACAGCCTTGGCAGATGGCTGGGGCGGATCCATGGTCTCTACGGAAATATCCGATATCCTTTTTGGAACGCCGACACCGGTTGCCGTAGATGTAAACATGGGTGTACTCAAGGAAGATCAGGTTAATATTATTGTCCACGGCCATGAGCCTAATATGTTTGAGTCGATGGTTGTATCGGTAAATTCGCCGTCATTAATTCAGGCGGCAAAAGATGCCGGTGCCATAGGAATAAATCTTGTGGGTATGTGCTGTTCCGGCGCGGAGATGATGTCTCGCCACGGAATTCCCCATGCAGGAAACTTCATGTCCACAGAGGCGGTTTTAGTTACCGGTGCTGTTGACGCCATGTGTGTGGATATCCAGTGTATCAAGCAGGGGCTTGCAACGGTCGCTGAATGCTACCATACGCCTTTTATTACAACAAACCGGAGAGCTCGTATTGAAGGCGCCTTGCATATTGAATTTAATGACCATGACCCCTTGGCATGTACAGATGAAGTGGTTATAAAAGCCATCACCCGTTTTAAGAACAGAAATGTTTCAGTCGAAATACCGAAAATGACCAACATCGGAATTCATGGGTTTTCCCATGAGTCCATCAATTACATGCTTGGAGGATCTTTCAGGAGTTCCTATGCACCACTTAATGAAAACATTATCAATGGAAGGATTCGTGGTGTTGCCGGAGTTGTGGGTTGTACCAATCCTCGAGTGAAACATGACTGGTCCCATGTTGAACTGATCAAAGAACTGATTAAAAACGACGTACTGGTTCTTTTGACCGGTTGTGCACAGATTTCAGCAGCTAAGGCAGGACTTATGATTCCTGAAGCCGCTAGTCTTGCCGGGTCAGGATTACACGAAGTTTGTGAGACAGTCGGAATGCCGCCGGTACTGGGACTGGGCTCATGTGTGGATAACAGCCGGATTCTCATTGCTGCTTCTGAAATGGTCAAGCAAGGCGGCCTGGGTGACAGTTTGGCAGATCTCCCGGTAGCGGGTGCCGCGCCTGAATGGATGAGTGAAAAGGCCATCAGTATCGGCCAATATTTTGTTGCCTCCGGCGTATATACTGTTTTTGGGGTTACCTTTCCCATTATTGAAAATACAAAATTTCATAAACTACTCTTTGAGGGACTTGAAGAACAGGGGCTCGGCAAGTGGGATTATACACCGGATCCACATATCATGGCCCAAAAAATGATCGCCCATATTGATAAAAAGAGAAAAGCATTGGGTATTGACAAGGCCAGGGAGCGTGTTCTCATGGATATGCTGGACCGTCGTGATCTTGATGCAGCTTAGGGCTTGCTCAGGTAAGCGTAGACTCCGAAAACAACTTAACATTTTGATAAGCCAATCTCCATCCTGCATGGCAGCGTTAATCGTCGGTTGAATAGCCGGCTGTTTGCCCTCCTTGCGTCTTGCCATGCAGGCCCCCTGATACCTGAAAACGTAAATCTATTTCTAAGCAAAGCCTTAGTTTCGACAAACTGGAAACACGAGGCGAGACCTTTAGTCATTTGCGATCATTTCCGGATGATCTTTAAAAAACCTGTATAGCGTTGCCCGTCCGACCCCAAGAAGTCTGGCTGCTTTTGCTTTATTGCCCCCTGCTTTTATAAGGGCTTTATTAACTGCATCAATATCCAGCTTCCCGGACGGACCGCGTTTTTGGATACTGCTCTTAAAAGCGTTAAGTTCCATGGGAAGATCATCCGGTTTAATAATACTGCCATGACATTTTACAGTGGAGAATAAGACGGCGTTTTGAAGTTCACGAACATTTCCCGACCAGCTATAGTCCATCATGATAGAGAGCGCTTCATTCGAGAACTTCTTTTTCTTTTGACCTTCATTTTCTGCCTGATCCAGGAAAGAATCTACAAGAACAGGAATATCGGTTTTCCTTTCACGAAGTGGAGGAATGTTTATAGGAATCACATTAAGCCGGTAAAAAAGATCTTCACGAAACCTGTTTTTCCGTACTTCTTTTTTGAGATCCTTGTTGGTTGCGCTGATTACACGGACATTGACTGATATTGTTTTTTCTCCGCCCACCTTTTCAATGATGCCGTCTTGCAAAAACCGCAGAAGCTTTACCTGCAGGATCTTTGGAAGTTCTGCAATCTCATCAAGCAAAATACTGCCTCCGTCTGCAAGCTCAAATCGCCCCTTTTTATCCCGGATGGCACCTGAAAAAGCACCTTTTACATGACCGAAGAGCTCACTTTCGATAAGACCTTCGGGAAGAGCGCCACAGTTAATAGGCACAAATGGTGCGCCC
>DAOUUW010000148.1 GCA_030667965.1 Deltaproteobacteria bacterium | reverse complement strand
TCCATGCAGGTCTTCGAGGAGGTCGGCATTCAAGTTAATTACCCTGAGGCCCTTGCCGCTTTTCAGGAGGCCGGAGCCGAGGTTGATCATAAAACAAATATAGTTAAACTCAAGGCCGATCAGGTTAAAAGGCTTCTGGCAGAAGTCCCTGAATCGATTGTTCTACACGGCAGAGATCCTTCCGGTGAACATGACCTTGAAATAGGCGGAACCAAGGTCTACATGGGCACAGGCGGCACCGCCCTGAATGTTCAGGAGGCCGGCAGCGCCACTACCCGGCGTGCACAGCTCAAAGACGTCAGGGATATGGCTCGGATGGTGGAGAGTCTGAACAATATCCACTTTTACATGTTGAACGTCTATCCCAGCGACCTGCCTGTGGAAGAAATTGACGTAAACCGTTTTGGCGCTGCCTTAAACAGCACCAACAAACATATCATGGGCGGCGTTTATACCGTGGATGGGGTGCGTAATGTCATCCGCATGGCGGAAAAAATCGCCGGTTCGCCTGAAGCTTTGCGCCAAAAGCCCTTTATCTCCATGGTTGCCTGCCCAATTAGTCCTTTTAAGCTCGATGAAAGCTATGGCATGCTGGCGGTCGAAGCGGCTAAAAATTCCATTCCGATTGTGGTGCCTGCCGAACCTTTGTGTGGTGCCACCGCCCCTATTACCCTGGCCGGCAACTTGGTCGTCCAGAATGTCGACACCCTGGCCGGCATCATCATGACCCAGCTTTTTAATTCCGGCTGTCCCGCTATTTACGGCTGTATATCATCAATCACCGATCTGCGTGACATGAAATACCTGTCCGGCGCTGTTGAAATGGGTTTGATGAACGCGGCAGCGGCCCAGATGGCCCAATTCTATAAGCTGCCGTTTTATGCGACCGCCGGCATGACCGACTCCAAAGTGATTGATGCCCAGGCCGGTTATGAATCAGCGATCACCTCAACCCTGGTTGCTCTGGCCGGGGCTAATTTTATTCATGACGCTGCCGGTTTTGTCGAATTCTGCATGACAGCGTCTTTTGACAAGTTGGTTATAGATAATGAGATTATCGGCATGGTAATGCGGGCCGTGGAAGGAATCGAAGTCACCGACCGAACCATTGCCTTTGATGAAATTAAAAAAGCCGGGCCTGGCGGCCATTTTGTCTCCTCACGGCATACCAGAAAGTATATGCGTACCGAGCAGTACCGCCCACAACTCAGTGACCGTGACACCCGCTCACAGTGGCGGAATGCAGGTTCCGCCGACGCCTGTCAGCGGGCAACCGCCTATGTTAAACAGGTCCTGGATTCCCCGGCTGAAAATATCTTGGATCAAGACGTAAGGGACTGGATTAAAGACGAAATTCCAGCCATCCAGTCTTTTATCATGGAGATGAAATGATTTTTATTGCTGAAAAAATTAATGGCTCAATCCCCTCGGCTAAACAGGTTATTGAGCAAAAAGATACAACAAAGCTCTTAGCATTGGTCGAAGTACAGGCCCAGGCCGGGGCTGATTATATTGACGTCAATGTTGGTACCGGTTCCGGTAACCAGCAAGACGAAATTGAGGCCATGCGTTGGGCGGTAACCTCTATTCAGGAGAAGTTCGACGTACCGCTCTGTATCGACAGTGCGGACCCGAAAGTGCTTGCCGCAGGCCTTGCCGCACGTGACGGGCGTCCCGCTCTCATTAACTCAACCAAGGGGTCAGATAAATACATTGCAGCTATAGTGCCTCTTGCCCGTGAATATAATGCCCCCCTGGTTGGCCTGGCTATGGATGAGGACGGAATTCCTAAAACCGTAGATAAGCGGGTGGCTGCCTGTGAAAAAATTGCCGCCGCCTGCGTAAAAAACGGTGTTGCCCTGGAAAATCTGTATTTTGATCCACTGGTACTTCCTGTTTCCACGGACGTGCAACAAGGGTTAGTTACCCTTGACACGATCCGTGCTATCAAAAAGGCGCTGCCGCAATCAAAAACAGTGATGGCCCTTTCCAATATCTCTTTTGGGCTACCCCAACGAAAGATTTTCAATACCGCCTTTTTTCATATGGCTATTTTTGCCGGTTTGGACGGCGCCATACTCAATGTGCTTGATCACGAACTCGTGGGAGCCGCGAAAACCGCTGAGGCTATCATGGGGCGTGACCGTCATTGCCGAAGATATTCGAGGTTCTGGCGGTCAAAATAAGGAGAATTATGAATACTTTTCGTGATGGAAATATTGTCAAACCGTACGAACGACTCAATCAAGACCAGTTGGCAGAACTACATCGTACTTCCATGGCTATACTGCAAGATCCGGGTATTTGGTGTTATAACCGCCGGGCTGCCGAACTTTTTGAAGCCAATGGTGCCGAGGTTGTCTTAGAGGAAAGTCCCAGTGATACTTACTGGCGGGTACGTATCCCGGAATCCCTCATCACTAAGGCGATAGCCAGTGCTCCCTCAAAAATTATTCTGGGGGCCCGTGATCCCAAAAATCGGCTTGATATAAACGCTGAAATCCCCCGAGTCTACTTCGGATCCGGTTCAGAAAGTAATATCTGGCTGGATACCGAGTTGGAAGAGTATGTCTGTGCGGCAGATCAAAACCAAAAACGCATGTTGCCTCGACATACCGAGAAAAGGGGGAGTGCTGCCCTGTTGTGCCGGGCTGCTCATCTCTGTGAACAGCTGGAACATCTCGACTTTTTCATCAGACCGGTCAATATTCAAGACGACGATATCGATGAAACTAATCATGATGTCAACAAGTTCTTTGCCAGCCTTAATAATATCACCAAACATGTGCAGGCCGGACTCACCAGTATCGATGCTTTAGACGATGTTATCAGGATGGCGGAAATTATTGCAGGTGGCCCCCAAGCTCTTCGGGAAAATCCGGTTTTGTCATTTATTGCCTGTATATTTAAAAGCCCGTTGCAACTTGTCGATGATACAGCGGATAAAGTATTTGCCATTGTTGAAAAGCAAATGCCGCTGGTTATTTCTTCTTCTCCACAAGGGGGCTCCTCCGCACCGATTCAGGAAGCCGGCATAGTGGCCCAGATTAATGCCGAAATCCTGACCGGCATTGCCTTGACCCAGCTTATTCGTCCTGGAGCACCTGTGCTGTATGGCTCAGTTCCAGTCCGAGCCCGCCTTGATGACCTGCATGATCTCTACGGCTGTCCGGAATTCAATCAGTACAATATTGACTGCGTGCAATTAGCTCGTTTTTACAAGCTGCCATGCTATTCCAGCTCCGGGGTTGGCAACAGCAAGGTGCCGGGCATGCAGACCACCTTTGACAAATTATTTTCCCATCTCTATATGGCGGCCAGCGGAGCGCAGTACATTCATTATGCCTTCGGCCTGTTGGACCGCACCAATACTTTTTCACCACTGCAGGCAGTGCTGGACAACGAACAGGTGGGACTAGCCAAACATTGCATGCGACCGGCAAAGATCGATGCAGCCGCAACCCAGGAAGCTCTGGGGATTGTGCGTAAGGTCATGACAACCAGCCATAAGCTTTTTACTCGACATACCCGAAAACCGGTTCGGGCCGGAGATGTTTCTCAGCCCTATCGATTTGAATCAAAAGATATGGAAGACCGAGTGTTAGAAAAAGCTCTTGCTCATATGGGTGAGCTGGAATCTCGGCCGCCAAAGCATCTTGACGCTGATATTATTGAAAAGATTTATCAAGAAATTCCAGGGGTGTTACCACGATTGAAACAAATCTGATGGCCATCTTAAATTTTAGACTTTTCGATGTCTTACGCTTATCTGCGAAAGTATCAAATTTGATAGACGAGGAGAATTGACCAATGACAACAGAAAACATACTGGAACAAATTGCCATTAACGTTATCCAGGGTCGTGTTGAAGCGGAAGACGAAGGTTTTGACGAAGGCTTTGAAAACCAGCCGGCGGTAACCGAGTTGGTTACAGAGGCTTTGGCCAAGGGTCTAAAGCCTGGGGATATCCTGATCAAGGGATTGACCGCTTCCATGGAAGAGGTGGGTAAGAAGTTCGAAACCGGCGAATACCTTATTCCTGATATGCTTGCTGCTGCTGAAGCCGTTGGGGCAGGCATGGATATTTTGACCCCACATCTGCTCAAAGCCGGAGTTGAATCAAAAGGCAAATTTATTATCGCAACGGTGGCCGGAGATCTTCACGACATCGGCAAAAACATTGTCGCTATCATGCTGAAGGGCGCCGGATATGAAGTCATTGATCTTGGTGTTGATGTTGCAACCGACAAAATAATCAATGCCGTAAAGAAAGAAAAAGCGCCTTTCCTCGGCATGTCGGCCTTACTAACCACGACTATGCGAAATATGGAAGAAGTTGTTATCCAACTGAAAGAGGAAGGACTCCGCGATAAAGTGAAAATTGCCATTGGCGGGGCTCCAACCTCGCAGGAGTTTTCAGATAAGATCGGCGCTGATACCCATTGCATAGATGCTTTTGCCGTGCTGGACTGGCTCAAAGCAGCTTGAACGATTACATCAGGAGAGGTTTCCTCAATAGGGGGCCTCTGAACTGTTACGCTTGAATCGAAGTTGTAGGGAGATGAACAGTGGCAGAAATTAAAGCTTATAACCAGGCGGCAGGTACCGGCAAATATATCAAGGATATCGGTTTGTCCGGCAAGTATGATAATGTCAGACGGTTCTGGGAAGACCAACTTTCCGGTATATTCTTGCGTCCGGTTCTTAATGAAATGGTCGTTTATAAGCGTCAACGTCTTGAACGGCTGCGTATTCTCGACCTGGGCTGCGGCAGTGGCGATGGTTTTGATCTCATTTCAGGGGTCACCGCCAAAGACCCTGGACTGTATGAATATATCCACCAGGTTCTGACAGATGATATGCTGCAGGCCTATCTCGGCATAGACATCAATGACAATCTGTTGGAGCAGGCACGTGGTCATTATGCTCACCACCCGAAAATCCGCTTTGAAAAACATGATCTTTCTGCCGGCCTACCAGAAGGGGAAGATCCATTTGACGTCTACCTGACCTCGTATGGAACCATGAGCCACTTTCATGATGATCAGGCGGTAAAGATCATCAGTGAAATATGCCGGCATGCACCGAAAAAGGCTATTTTTGTTGGTGACTGGCTGGGGCGCTACTCCTATGAATGGCAGGATCTCTGGCATATGTCTCCCCATGAAGAATATTTCATGGATTATCGTATTTCCTACATTTATCCCCCCGATGAGCGCGAGAATGCCGATATTCCGGTATTTCCAATGAGGTTGATGATCAAGGATGAGATCATGGCCATTATTGACCGTGTTCGGAAAGAAACGGGAGTTGTGATAAAGCCGATCGGATTTTTTGATCGATCTATTCTCGTCGGTCGTCACTTGGAAACAGGAGATTATAACAGACACTGCCAGGATCTGCGCTTGCCAATAAATTCTCTGTTTGAAAGTTATACGCGTACAGATCTTGAGCGCTTACTGATCAATTATGTCCCACGGAATGGTTTTGCTCACCTGAATAATTTTTATGAGTCATTTTTCATGTGTTGTAACACCCTGGTGGAGCACACCATCGCTATGCTGGCAGGTCTCAATGACGGTGAGACCGAAACGCAAATTGAACCTTTTTATCCGGAACCGCTCAAGGATGCGATCAACTCCATGCGAAGTGTGGTTGAGGCGGCAAGTATATTACGTTTTGGCGATCCACGGGCCAATATCATTGAACCGCAGCTTGGCTATTCCCTGCGCAAACTGGAAATTGACCTGCAACCGGGAACCGGTATGGGACACAGTCTGGTCGGTATTTTCGAGATCAACAAATAAGGAGATTGTATGTGTGGTATTGCCGGCTGTGTTGGTGCCCAGGATGAGACAACTGTCAACCTGATGCTGGACGCTTTGGTCCATCGTGGTCCCAATGACCGCGGTCTCCATAGTAGAGAAAATATGATTTTTGGCCATACAAGGCTGTCAATTGTTGACGTTGCCCACGGCCACCAGCCCATTTTAAATGCAGATGGTTCAAAGGGATTAATTGCCAATGGCGAGATCTATAACTTTCGTGCCATCCGGGAGAGACTCGCAGATCAATATCCTTTTCAAACCCATTCCGATTCAGAGGTAATTCTGGCCCTCTATGAAGAGCGAGGTCCTGAATGCGTGCGTGAGCTTGACGGCATGTTTGCCTTTGCTCTTTTCAATAATGATTCCTTCATGTTGGCGCGTGATCCGATCGGCATTAAACCGCTTTATTACGGTTATCATGGTGATGTCATGTACTTTGCCTCGGAACTCGGTGCTATGAGCTTGGCCGGGGTAGCGGAACCCCATGAGTTTCCTCCCGGCCATTATTATACGCCGGAAGATGGCTTTGTTGCCTATTACACCGTTCCCCAGGTAGCCAAGATACCTCTCTCGGATACCAGGGACATCTGCGCCAAGATCAAGTCGACTTTTATTCAATCGGTCAAAAAACGTTTGCTGGCCGACCCCACCGTGCCGGTTGGTTCATTCTGCAGCGGTGGCTTGGACAGTTCCCTTGTTGCGGCCATTGCAGCAGAGGAAATTCCAAACCTGCATACCTTTGTTGTCGGCATGCGTGACGACGAGGGCAACGAGAGTGATGATTTCAAGGCAGCCCGGATTGCGGCCAGGCATATCGGCTCCACTCATCATGAACTTGCCTTCAGCGAAGAAGACTATTACGCAGCCCTGCCTGAAGTTATCAAAAAGCTGGAAAGTTACGATCCCTCCCTGGTGCGGTGTGCGGTGCCCTGTTATTTCACCTGTAAACTTGCGGCCGAACATGTCACTGTGGTTTTGACCGGAGAAGGCGCGGATGAGCTTTTTGCAGGCTACCACTACATGAAACATTTCCCTCTGGATAAGCTCAATGAAGAGGGGCGCCGCTGCACCCAAGGTCTGCATAATATTAATCTACAGCGCGCCGATCGCATGGGCATGTATTTCAACCTCGAACTGAGGGTCCCTTTTCTCGACAAAGAGATGATTGCCCTGGCCATGGAAATCCCAGCCCACTTAAAGATCAAGGAGGAAAACGGCGCCAAAATCGAAAAATGGATTTTCCGCCAGGCCTTTGCCGATAGCGGCCTACTTCCCGATGAAATACTCTGGCGCTACAAAGTCCAGTACACCCAAGGAGCGGGTTGTGAGTCATTGGGAGAAACACTTGCTGAAAAAGAGATCAGCGACAATGAACTGGCAAGGTTGCAGCATGATCACCCCCAGGCCGTAATAACCAGCAAGGAGGCGGCCCTCTATTTCAAAATTTTCAGGGAATTTCATCCGATGGATTCCATTCTGAAATCCATCGGTATCTGGACTGGTTTCGATTTTGCCGAAGAACGTGAAGAAGT
>DAOUUW010000245.1 GCA_030667965.1 Deltaproteobacteria bacterium | reverse complement strand
GTGGATCCTGCACCAGTGTCTACTCTCAAGGGGCCAGCTTTGCCATTTTTAGAGGGTGCGGATAACTCTAATCTTGACCCAATTGACGAAGACAAAGACCACAATATATAGTATGTGCTGGAGTTAAGTGCATACCCCAGATAAGGCAATTCAAAGCCCGGAGCCTCAATCATATATAATCGTGGTGTATTGTTCCAGGATGGCGGAGGTTTTTTCATCGAGGTCGGCAGCCACTTCGTGGATCTGATACTCCTGTTGGCATGATATGCATTGTAAGCGTACCTTTCGGCACGAACGCTTTACCGTGAGTTCCCCGTCGCATTTTCGGCATTTCATCTTTGATCACCCTGCCATCAGTTCGTCTCTGGTGAAAACAGATTCAAGGGTAAAACCTTTTTCTTCCAGGATTTCAGCGCCTCCTTCCTGGCGGTCGACCACGGTGATGATCTGGGCTACTTTGTATCCCTGGCTCTCAACGCGATCAATGACCTTGAGCAGGGTGCCGCCGGTGGTGACCACATCTTCCAGAAGGGTGACGGAACATCCGGCGGGCATGTTTTTCTGTCCCTCAATATACTGGTCAGTGCCATGTCCCTTGGATTCCTTGCGGACGATAAAGGCCGGGATGGGATCATTTTCCAGGAAACTGGCTATTGATGAAGCCGTGACCAGAGGGTCTGCCCCCAAAGTCATTCCGCCGACAGCGCCAATTTTTTCAGAGTGATTTCTGATCATTTCAAAAATGAGTTTTCCGCAGAGATAGCCCCCTTCCGCGGAGAGGGTGGTCTGTTTGCCGTCAAAATAAAAATCAGATTCCCGTCCGGAGGTGAGTTTGAATTTGCCTTTACGGAAAGATTTTTCCAGGATGATTTCTTTAAGTCGTTGTCTGTCGTTCATAATAAGATTTTCTTTTTTTGCCACGAAATCCACGAAAAAACACGAAAAAAAATAATATTTTTTTTTAATTTCGAGGGTTTTGTGGGTTTCGTGGCTATTTTTTTTAAAGGTTTGTAAAATAGTTCTTCAGGTTTGCCTCGCTGTTGATTCGTGGCACAATATGGCCTTCTTTGGAGGCCATGGCAACCATGGCTCCCGGGCCGTGTCCGGCAAGCACGCAATCGGAATGGACGATGACGGCAATGACCACGCCGCCGGTTTTGTAGATTCGTCCATACGTCGCATCTGCGTCGGTGATGGCCACCACATCGCCGAGTTTCAGGTTTAACAGGCCATATTCCTCAACGGTGGGGCCGTCAAAAAGCTGGATGTCGTAATCGCCGGAGTTGCTGTGGGAGTGGCCGATGCCCGAGCCCATGATTTTGGCCGGGACGATATGTGTCACATCCACTCCGATCCGACCATTGCCAAGATCTTCCGGATTTATTGCATCCAGCAGGGCAGGGTCGAGATTCATTATTCGTATAGCGGGAAAATCGACCAGGGAAAGGCCGCAGCCGTATCCCTTGATCTGAATTTTGTCGCCTATGACAAGATTGTCCAGTACATCGGGCGCAAAGTCAAGTAGAACATGATCAATACCGCCGTGTTTGCCGGTGACACGTCCCGTCTCTCCCTTTGCATCCCCTGAAACAACCGTAGCCACGTTGCCGACGCAGGAAAAAAGATTCAGTGCCCGGTTCGGCCCGGCCTGGCCCTGGAACTGAGTAAAGTTCGAGATACTCACTCCCGGTTCCACATGATCTGCAAAGAGACCGCAGGCTGAATCGCCAATGCGTACATTATACGTAATACCGCCCACCCCAGGATAAATATCTGAATGACCGTCCGGGTTGATGCGGTATGGATTGATGCCGCCAAGGGGAGATGTTATTTCTCCAATGACCGATTGGCAGACAAGTTGGTCTCTGTTTGTTTTCAGCATATTTCGTTCATCTCATTTTGAACTACAGAGATCACAGAGAATGAAAAAACTCTGTGATCTCAATGTTCTCAGTGTTTTTCTTTAGCCCTTAGCTTGATTTACACATTAAAGCGGAAATTGATACAATCTCCGTCCTTGACAATATACTCTTTTCCCTCCAGCCGCCATACTCCTTTTTCCTTGGCCGCGGCCTCGCTGCCGCAGGCAATATAGTCTTCATAGGAAATGATTTACGCCCGGATGAAGCCTCGCTCGAAATCCGTGTGGATGACGCCGGCCGCCTGGGGGGCTGCTGTTTCTTTACGGAGTGTCCAGGCCCGTGTTTCTTTTTCGCCCACCGTGAAGTAGTTTATGAGGCCGAGCAACTTGTATCCTGCATTGATCAGCCGGTTCAAGCCTGACTCTTCCATGTTCATATCCGCCGGAAAGTCTTTTTGGTCTTCGGGGCTTAATGTACTTAATTCTTCCTCAATAGCCCCGGATATAACCACCACCGCCGCTCCTTCCTTTTCCGCCGTAGCTTGGAGTTCATCGACCCATTTGTTGCCGGTGGCAATCTCTTCTTAAGCAACATTTGCCACGTAGAGCACAGGTTTTGCCGTGAGCAGGCAGAGTTCTTTTAAAAGTGCCTTGCCGGTGGGGTCGGTTTCAAGGAGGCGGGCTGGTTTGCCGTCATCAAGCAGTTTCTGCAACTCCTCGAGAATAACGAGTTGGGCCTTGTAGAGCTTATCCCCGGATTTTGCCTGTGATCTTGTTTTGTCCAGCCTCCTGGCAACGGTTTCCATGTCTGCCGGGATAAGCTCCATGTTGATAATCTCCCGGTCTCGCAGCGGGTTGATGTCGCCATCAACATGGACAATATTGCTGTCTGCAAAGCAGCGCACCACATGGGCGATGGCATCAACCTGGCGGATGTGGCCGAGAAACTGGTTGGCCCAGTCCCTCTCCCTTGCCGGCGCCGCTGACAAGGCCGGCAATGTCGACAAATTCCACCTGGGCGTTTACCTTGTTTTTCGTCTTGACAAGTGCGGCCGGCTTGTCAAGACGTTCGTCCGGTACGGGAACCATGCCCACATTGGGCAAACCGACAATGCCGCAGCGAAAACCCATAAGTCAATTTCCTTCTGATATGAAAAAAAATTAACGCAAAAACGTGAGACGCAATGACAAAGATATTTTGTCGGTGTGTCCTGTCTTTGCGCTAAATAGTTGCTGGTGTGATTAAAAATGAGACCCATATATAATTATTTCTTTTCAATCAGGCAAGGACAGATTATCATTTGTTTCAACCTTCAACCTTCAACCTTCAACCTTCAACCTTCCAGT
>DAOUUW010000233.1 GCA_030667965.1 Deltaproteobacteria bacterium | reverse complement strand
TTTTTTTCGTTTCATCCACCGGGTTATGCAGCACGGCAGGGGCACTAAACACTGATCCTTCCATCGGCAAAAAGGATGTCGCTCCGGAAATTGCCCTGCTTATGTCCCGGTCCACCGCCGATCACTCAAAATTCAAGGCCCTTGACCAGGACTTCAAAAGCGGCCCGGAGGTGACAAAAGCCTGCCTGACCTGCCACACCGAGGCCAGCCTCCAGGTCCACAAAACACTGCACTGGACCTGGGAGTCTGCCAAGGGCAGCCAGAAAGGTCTTGGCAAAAAAAATGTCCTTAACAACTTCTGAGTAACCATTCAGTCGAACTGGTGCAGTTGCACCAGCTGTCATGCGGGATATGATTGGAAAGATAATACCTTTGATTTTTCATCCCAGGAAAAAGTAGACTGCCTGATCTGTCACGACACCACGGGCACCTATAAAAAATTCCCTCTGGACTGCGGCCACCCGGTCTACGAGCAGAAAAAATTCGGCGCCAAGGTCTTTGAACCGGTTGACCTGAAGAACGTGGCAAAAAATGTCGGTCTGTCCACCAAAAAAACATGCGGTTCCTGCCATTTTTTCGGCGGTGGCGGTGACGGCGTTAAACATGGTGATCTTGACACCTCCCTTTTGAATGCCGATAAAAACCTTGACGTTCATATGGATGCCAAGGGACTTAACTTCACTTGTACCAGCTGCCATACGACAACAGCGCATCATATTGCCGGTCGTGAATATGCCGAGCCGGCCACAACCAATTTCACCCTGGCCCTGCCCAAGGACGACGGTTCCAGGATAGCATGTGCATCATGCCACAGCCAAAGACCCCATAAAAATAATGACAAGCTCAACGACCATACCGATAAGGTGGCCTGCGAAACCTGTCATATCCCGGCATTTGCCAGGGTAAATCCGACCAAAACATGGTGGGACTGGTCAAAAGCCGGTCAATTTAACGAGGACGGTTCTTTTATCGTCAAAAAAGACGATATGGGCCAAATCATCTACCACACCAAAAAAGGTGAAATGCGCTGGGAGAAAAATGTCATTCCTGAATACCGCTGGTATGACGGCTCCATCACCCATGTATTAGTTGATGAAATGATTGATGATACAGCTCCAGTGCAACTTACAAAATTAAATGGCGGTTACTCCGACCCCAATGCCCGAATTTATCCATTCAAAGTCTTTAAGGGCAAGCAGCCATATGATTCTGAGAATAAAACCCTGGTGGTACCGAAACTGTTCGGACCAAAAGGTTCAGGAGCCTACTGGAAGGACTTTGATTGGCTTAAATCTCTGGAAGCAGGCGGCAAAGAGGCAGGAACCGTTTTCAGCAAAAATTACGGTTTTCTCGAAACCCACTACCTGCGACCCATTGCCCATATGGTTGGCCCCAAGGAATTATCCTTGCACTGTTCGGAATGTCACACTTCCAACGGCAGGCTTGAAAAGCTCACCGGTTTTTATATACCCGCTCGGGACAAAAACTCCACTCTTGATCTCATCGGATGGGGAGTATGCCTGGTCTCACTTGGTGCGGCGTGTCTACACGGAGTGATCAGAATTGTTACCTCAGGCAGGAGGAATAAATAATGAGAAAAAAAATGTTGTTTTATACTCGCTTTGAACGTTTCTGGCATTGGATCCAGGCAGTGCTGATTATTCTGCTGCTTTTCACCGGCTTTGCCATTCACGAGGACTGGGCCTTAATGGAATTCAGTGCCGCCGTCAACCTGCATGATCAGGCGGCCTGGGGTCTGATTGCACTGACCGCCTTTGCCATCTTCTGGCATTTCACAACCGATGCCTGGAAACAGTACACCCCCACGCTGGAAAAAGCTGCCCAGGTAATCATTTACTATACGAGGGATATTTTCACTGGAGGCGCCCATCCTATACAAAAAACAACAGACCGGAAATTAAACCCTCTACAGAGAATCTCCTATTTCTCCTTAAAGATTTTCCTTTTTCCATTTCAATTAATTACCGGCATCCTTTACATGTATTATAATCCCTTTAGTCTTTATATGAAGTCAATTGGCCAACAGTTTCCTTCAGTTGAAACCCTTGCCCTGTTGCACACTGCCGGGGCCTTTGCCTTCCTTGCCTTTCTCATTATCCATGTCTACCTGGCAACCACCGGTGAAACGGTTACCGCTCATTTTAAGGCCATGATCACGGGCTGGGAGGAGGTTGAAACCGATAAACACCGTACTTCCGGCAAAGGGTAGCTGCTCCGTGCCGAAACGGCATAGTCCCTTTCCAATACTCTCCCTGCCGCAGATGGAAGACCCTTTACCGGTTTTCCGCCTGCGGCTTTTTTTATTGAGAATTACTCCTTGTAATGAAGCCCAAAATTTACTAAAAATGAGTATTGTTCCGTATCAGTAAAGACTGCGAATAAAACTTATGAACCCTTAAACAGAAAGGAGTTATGGATGAAAAAAGGATTATTTTTTTCAATCACACTTGTTGCGGCTATTCTGATGAGCTTTGCCGTGGTGCACGCGAAAACACAGTTTGTAACCTTTGGCACAGGCGGTATTACCGGTGTCTACTACCCCACAGGTGGTGCAATCGCCAAGATGGTCAATAAAAAGAAAGAAGAGTACGGCATTCGGGCCACGGTTGAATCCACCGGCGGTTCCGTTTTCAATATCAATGCAGTACTAAACGGCGACCTCGAATTCGGCATTGCCCAGTCAGACCGCCAGTACCAGGCCATCCAGGGCCTGGCTGAATGGCAGGACAAAGGACCGCAAAAAGACCTGCGTGCCGTTTTCTCCATTCATCCCGAATCCGTCACCCTTGTTGCCGCCGTTGATGCCGGGATCAAAACCATCCTTGACCTGAAAGGCAAGACCGTTAATATCGGTAATCCCGGTTCAGGACAGCGCCAGAATGCCATTGACGCCCTCACTGCTGTGGGTATTGATTACGAAAAAGATATGAAAGCGGAAAGTGTTAAGGCTGCCGAAGCTCCCGGCCTGTTGCAGGACGGGCGTATTGATGCCTTTTTCTACACTGTCGGACATCCTTCAGGAGCGTTCAAGGAAGCAACCGCCGGTGCCCGCAAGGTCAATTTTGTTTCTATTACCGGTATTGATTCTCTGCTGTCCCGCATGCCCTACTATGCAAAATCATCTATTCCAATGAGCATGTATCCCGGCGCGCAAAATGATTCGGACACGGAAACTTTCGGCGTCAAGGCCACACTTATTACCTCGGCCAAGGTTTCCGATGACGTTGTCTACGCAATCACCAAGGAAGTTTTTGACAATTTTGATGAGTTCAAAAAACTTCACCCAGCCTATTCACATCTGACCAAAGAATCCATGCTTGAAGGACTTTCCGCCCCCCTGCATGACGGCGCGGTTAAGTACTTTAAGGAAGCAGGATTGATGTAGAGATCCCCTAAGTATCCGGTTAAACATTTTCATTGCTTGTGGCTCGGGTAAATGCGTTATTCATTCCGCTTTCTGCCGGAAAACACATTTACCCTGCTGCCATTTTGTAACCGGATATTGCCGAGAAACAGTACAAAAAACGTTTGTCCGCATGAGCAAAATTA
>DAOUUW010000144.1 GCA_030667965.1 Deltaproteobacteria bacterium | reverse complement strand
CGGGTTTCCTTGTTAAAAAGCACTTTCAAGGTCCACGGTTTTGCTCCTTCGATCATGCCGTGCTTACTGCGGGAATCCACCGTGAATGCAGCCACCGGTAGATTGTTGCGGGCAGCCTGTTCTTCATTCAGGCCGACACCGGCTGCGCAAAGATCCTTCAGCTTAACGCACGAGTTGTTCAATATGCCTGGAAATGCAATGGAGGCGCCGGCCAGCCGTTTGGCAACCAGACGGCCCTGGGTAACGGCTATGCCACGCAGCTGTCCATGAATTGCTTTGCCGGTAATCAGGCAATGGTTTTCCACATTGTCGCCTGCGGCAAAGATATCGGGGTGGGAGGTTTCCATATACTCATTGACCTTGATGCCCATGGCACCGATTTCAAGGCCCGCTTTTTCAGCCAGGTCGAGATTGCTTCTCACGCCAACAGACATGAGCACCATATCAGCTTCCAGCATGCTGTCTGAATCAAGTTTAACCCCACTGACAAAGCCTTCTTCCCCGTAAATTTGTACAACTATCCTGTCAAGCATGACCTGAATTCCCTGTTCAGTAAGGTAGGTGCCGACCTTGTCAGCCATATCTTTATCAAGCATTTGCGGAAGGACATGAGTCCGAAACCCAATAACCGTTATGTCAATATCCGTCTGGGTTGATTTCAGCAGGGTGGCCACTTCAAGCCCGATGAAGCCGGCGCCGATAATGACAAGTTTGCCGACCTTGTGTGTCTCGATGTAATCAATCATGGCCTGGGCATCGGGGGTGCTGCGCAGGGTGAAAACTCCCTGCAGATCAAGTCCCGGCAGTTTCGGAACAAAGGGGCTTGCTCCGTTGGCCAGCAGAAGTTTGTCAAAAGAAATTTTTTCTCCGTTTTCCAGCACCACTTTTTTCTGAGCACTGTCAACATCGGTGACTTTGCCTTTGATCAGCGTGATACCGGCATTTTCCAGCATGGTATCTGGGATGATAATTGAATCTATGGTGGCAAGACCTGCCACAGTATGGGGAAGCGATCACCTGACAATAAAATTTGGCTCAGCCCTGATGACGGTAACGTCAAGATCCGGGTTGATTTTTCTGGACATCATCGCTGCAGGGCCGCCTGCTCCACCACAACCGACAATTACGAACATTCCTTTTTCGCTCATAGGACATTCCTCCGGGTTAAAGTTACGGTTTTTGGATATGTGAAAAATGGTAAATGTGGTTTCGTTGATAATGGATCTCCTCAATAGCGCAATAACATAATGTGCATATGTTTGTAAACTTTTCTTGATTACGTAGAGGTTGCAAAAATTCTACAGCAGTGCAAATTGATTGGAACTATATTAGGTTACTACGGCGAAAGTTAAGAGATGTCAACGGGAAAAGGTAGAAATTTTAAATGGTTATAGCGTGGCAGGCAGGGTTTTGGAAAGGGGAAATGGCTGTGTGGGGAAAAGATGAAAATTACATTTTGAATGATGGTCCAGGTCTTAAGACGGCTTATGACGCTGAGGAAATCAGATCAGGACAGCAGCATCATTAAATTTGTTATAAAATTCATCGATAATGGTTTCCATGTTATCCTGGAAGTTTGGGACTTCAGGTAAATTCTGGTTTTGTTCGAGGAAATCATCTATTTGAAATAAGTATTTATCTGGTTCTGCAGCACGAATACCTATACTTTCGACCAGAAAATTAGCAAGGGTGATAATTTTCGTGTTGAGCAGTCCCGCTTCCTTACCATCACGGCTATGATGATACCCGACTGGAATGGTAATGCTGTCAGGGAGTCCCCAGGACTGCAGCAGGACCATGCCGACCTTTGCATGATCTGTCTGGAGCATGCTCCTTTCCAGTTCGATTATACTGGAGAATTTTTTATTTATCGTTGTTGACAAGGTTGCTTCATGTAATGGTTTGTTCAGCAGAACCTTGCCTATGTCATGCAGCAGGCCGGCCGTATAGATGGAGAAGTTTTCTTCGCTTCTCGCATACCTTGCTATGATTGATCCGAGAATGGCGCAGGCAAAGGAATGGTTCCAGAGAGAACGGGCTTCAAGGCCATATGCCTTCTGCGGTGTATTGAGCAGACCTGCAGATGCTCCGGTAATGGCGAGGAGTTTTATCGTTTCAAAGCCGAGCCGGATAATGATATCTTTGATGGAACTGATTTCTCGCATAAAACCGAAGTAGGATGAATTTGCCATTCGCAGCATGTTGGCCGTGAGATTGGGATCCTGTTCGATTTTTTTGGCCAGTTCCGGAATGCTGCTGTTTGCGTCATGTGCCATGGATAAAACTTTCAGGGCGATATCCGGTCGGGGGATAAGGTTTTCAACGTTTGTGATATATTTGCTTTCAATATCTATGTCTGAAGATAATGTTGTCATGTCGGCACCGATTCAGAATAAGTGGAAAATGTTTTTGGAGAAATCCTATTTTGATTGTTTATAAATGATTTTATTGGTTAATACATCTACAATATCATCGTCATATTCAGCAACATATTTTGATGCATTATCCTTTTTCCGGTATTGCTCTGTTTCCTCTTGTGCGACTTTAGTATTCAATGATTGCGACAAGGCCTCTATGGCCTGGGATATATCTGCGGCTAATTTGGGGTCGCTTTCGATAACATTGGCATTTGCCCTGCACAGCACATCAAGGCAACTGATGAGCACTTCTGGTTTTAATTTTTTTCTAACGGGTATCATCTCGAACGTTCCTTAAACCAATGCGACGTTGATATCGTAGATTGCTTCCTTTTGATACGGGAAATTGCAATTTGCGAGCCACTTTGCAAAAGAGATAAGCCTTTTTTCTGTTCATTGTAAAACGTGATGATGTTCTGTTGTGTTTTTGTTTCAATAACTGAGAGATAGCTCGTGCAGTTATCAAGATACGCGATGAAAAATCAGGGGAAGATGACGGGATTTTCAGGTAAGATGTAAAAGAAATTACACCTTCAACAGCAAGAAAATTTTATTTTTCCTTTGAAACAGGGCAAGTCTCCTTGTCATCGGCTTTCATATGCCTTAAGCCTTGCATCTTCCGCCTTATCCATATTGCCCATGCGGGAATACGCATTTTCAATGAGAAGCCAGTTGCGCCGGGTGAGGGAATTGTTGGCGCCGGCCAGGCTGTTTGATTTGAGGCAGAATTGCACGGCCTGGGAATAGTTTCCCTGTTTATCTTTTATCGTTGCCATGAAATGCCAGAGTTCGCCATTGCCGGGATCAACGCGAAGCGCCCGTTCTATATGCATTTCCGCCTGGTTGATTTTCCCAGTCCGCAAAGATTGCTCAGCGTCTGCCAGGAGGGTTCTTGCCGGGCTGTCTCTTTCAGGTTCGGGTTGATACACCGTACGTTTCGGCACACTGCAGCCGTTTAGCAGCAGGGCGCAAGCAAGCATGAAAGTGATAGTGATGATATGTCTGTGAAAAGTTGTGCGTTTCGCCATGGGTTTTATAAGTATCGATATTAATGTTTGTTTTTACCGCGTTTTTTCATCTTTGAAACCATTTGCGGATTGTTTTTAATATTCCCTTGTCGGGTTCCTTTTTCTGCAGAGAGGGCGAGGCCGTGCTGCCTGGATTGGGTGAACTGCCGGCAATGTAAGGTAGTTGTCTGCATTTATAATGAAAGCGGTTTGTTGTTTCAAGGGTTTCAGGGTTAATCCAGGACCACTCGATCCCTGGTGGTTCCACTAATTGCAAGGGCTGAGATGCAAAATCCCTGATCATGTTTCCCCACACGACCAGTGCTCCTGAGGCCCCTGTCAGACCTGTCGGTTTATTGTCGTCTCTGCCTATCCAGACCAGGGCCATCCTGTCGTTGGTAAAGCCGGCAAACCAGCTGTCCCGCAAATCATTTGATGTGCCGGTTTTTCCAGCCACATTATAAGAGGAAGGAACAAGAGCGGCAAGGGATTTCCCCGTACCCTCGTTGACCGCGTTTTGCAGGGCGGTGTTGATAAGAAAAATGTGTTCAGGGGCAAACCTCTGCTCCACTGACAAGGCAAAACGTTTGACAATGCTGTTGTCAGCCGCAAGCACGCTGCCGATGACCCGTTGTGGTATGAAAAACCCTCCTGCGGCAAATGTCTGGTACATGTGGGACATTTCAAGGGGAGACATTGATACAGCACCAAGCAGAAGTGAGGGATAGGGGGGGAAGGAGCTGTCTATGCCGAGATGTTTTACTGTCTGCATAACTTTTTCAAGGCTGATATTCATCCCCAGCCTGACCGTGGCAAGATTGTAGGAGTGTGCCAGGGCCTGGTAAAGGGCCACCCTGCCGTGTTCGATTCTGTCGAAATTTTTTGGCTTCCATTGGGTGCCGTCCTGAAGGTCAACCGTAATAGCGCTGTCATCAACAGGACTGGTCAGGGTATATCCGTTTTGCAGGGCGGTCAGATACACTGCCGGTTTGATCAGTGAGCCGACGGGGCGCACAGCGTCAACGGCCCGGTTAAAGGAGTTCTGCAGGGGATTGCGACCGCCGCTGACGGCAAGGATTTCGCCGTTTTCCCTGTTTGTGACAATGACCGCTCCCTCAAGGGTTTCAACATTGCTGCGTTTTTCAAGAGCATTCAAGGTTTGTGAAAGGTGTTTTTCCACCTGCCATTGCATCTGTGGGTCCAGGGTAGAGAGGATTTTGAGTCCATCCGAGGTGAGATCCTCTTCGTGGTAATCTTGCACAAGCTGGCGGCGTACCAGATCGAGAAAGGCAGGGAAGCGGTTAAAACCGCTCAGGGTTTTACCGGAGTCGATGACTGGAGAGGTCTGCGCCTGTTTATAGGTCTCTTCATCAATGAGGGATTGCTCTCGCATGATATCCATCACAAGTTTTTTTCTTTTCAGCGTCCGCTCCGGGTGTCTGACCGGGTTGTAGTAGGACGGGCCTTTGACCATGCCGACAAGCAGGGCAATCTGGGCAGGGGAAATATCTTCAACATTGCGGCGGAAGTAGAACTGGCTTGCCAGGGCAAATCCATGCACTGCCCTGCCGCCGTCCTGGCCGAGATAAATTTCATTGGCATAGGCTGTCAGTATTTCATCCTTGCTGTAATGCAATTCCAGCAGCAGGGTCATGATGGCTTCGTTGAATTTACGCCATAGGGTTCGTTCGTTTGTCAAAAAAAAATTTTTGACCAGCTGCTGGGTCAGGGTGCTTCCTCCCTGTACAGTTTCACCCGCTTTTAGATTAGCCCAGATAGCCCTGGCGATTGATCGGGGCGAAAGGCCGAAATGTGTAAAGAAATCCTGGTCCTCAACAGCTAGTAATGTCTTAATCAGCAAATCCGGCAGTTCGGAGCGTGACAATACAATTCTGTCTTCATGTTCTCTGGGATGGAAACTGCCGATGCGGGCCGGATCGAGACGGACGATGGACAGTTCTTCATAACTGTCTGTTTGGTATATGGATTGAATCCTATCCCGGGAAAATGTAACTGTCAGATTTGTTGATTTCTGCAAACCGTCAGGAAAATGAAAATCTCTGGTGACCAGATGGATTTTTTGGTTGAGGCTTTCATAGCCTCCGGCCGCATCCGGGAGGCTTTCAGGACGATAACCTGCCAGCTGCAGCTCTTTTTCAAGCTGTTCGGCTGTTAAATGCAAGCCGGTATAAAGTTCCAGAGGCCTGGCATAGACAACGGCAGGCAGATCCCATCGTTTGCCGTCGAATTTTTTACGGATAACCCTGTCCAGGTAGGCACAATAAAATGCAAGAACAAGCACGGCAAAGAGGGAAAAAACAATGCCTGTCTTTTTGAAGAAAGCAAATTTCCCGTTTTTTTTCTTCTTTTTTGCCATAATGAGGGGTAAGTCCCTTGTGCGAAGTTTTTGGTTCAGGATTCAGGAAAGAGAATTGGAAAAAATCGCCGAAACATAGAGAAAAGAAATTTCACATTTCCTGGGACTTGTTGGTAATCAGAAAATTGAAGGAGAGCAACGATAAAAAAAATACGGTCAGTCTAATCTTCTATTTCGATATCACCATGATTGCATTCGGAGCATCGCAGCATGGGTTCCCATTTTTCAAAGGCCACCCTCCATTTTTCTTCCTCGATCTGTTTTTCCAGCTCTTGCCGGCATTCGTCGCAGAGCCATTTGTCGCCGTTCGGTGTAACCCAAAGTTTCATAATTATTATCCTTGATGATTGTGGAATACTGTTGCCTATTTTAGAAAATCGGAATCACAATAGCTGAAATTCTCCAATGATTCAAGATTATCTGTTTTAAGACTTGTCACAGGGTGTTTTGAGAGAGTAATAAGTCATTCAGCCTTTTACCTGAACACCTGAAGTTAAAATTGTTAAAGGATAAACCATGACTACGGAAATGTTTGATAAAGCAGCTGCAACCTGGGATGAAAAACCCATTCGGGTGCTTCTTGCCCAAAAGGTTGCTGAAGCCATTAAAAGAGCTGTGCCGTTGAACCGGCAAATGAATGTATTGGAAATAGGCTGTGGTACCGGCTTAATTGCTGTGCAGCTGGCAGGCGATGTCCATAGTGTTCTTGCGACTGATACCTCGGAGGGTATGCTTGCTGTTGTCAAAGAAAAAATTATTTCCATGGAGCTGTTTCATGTAGATACCATGTGCCTCGATGTATGCTCGGATGATTTGGGGCTATCCGGTACATTCCATCTTATTTACAGCAGCATGACCCTGCATCATATCGATGACACTGAGACTGTTCTGCGAAAATGCCGGGAGTTTCTTGGTCCTGACGGTATTCTGGCCATTGCTGATCTTGAAGAGGAAGACGGCTCATTTCATGGTGATATGGCCGGCGTCAAACATCATGGTTTTAATACAGAGAAACTTGCTGATCTGGCTGTTGACTGTGGATTTAAAGATATCACTTTCGACAGAGCCCATGTTCTCAGTAAGGAAGACTCCCAAGGCATGGTGCGGGATTTTCCCGTGTTTCTGATGACGGCCAGGGCGGCATAAAAATCCTGACCGGATTTTTTTATAGCTGTTAGTTTTCAGCGTTCAGCAATCAGCCTGAAACAGTGATCTCAAATATTCGCACCATGGTTCGACATGATAGAGATAATCGCAACTACTTGATACAAAAGGCTGAAGTTTGTTGGTAATCATATTATTTTAAGAGGCAGCAACAATGCAATGTCAGAAGGAAAATTGCGGAGTGGAAATTGAAGAAGGAGAGGAGAGGGATTTTCATGGGCAGATTCTTTGTGAAGACTGTTATATGGATGCTCTTTCCCCGGCACGAACTTGTGATCCATGGGCAGTGCGCAGTGCTTCTCTGGCAAAATCAAGTGGAGAAACCACCGAGCATGGTGGCTTGCAGCAGGATATATTGCAGCTCATAAGACAAACCGGCGGACTGAGTATTGTTGAAATGGTGGAGCGGCTTTCGGTGCGTACAGGGGATATTGAAAGAGAAATTGCCGCCCTGCGCCATATGGAGAAAATTCGTGCCGCCATGCAGGGTGGTAAAAAGGTCATCGTTCTCTGGCAATGACTTGTAAAACCGATCTGACAAATCTGACCCGCAGCCAATTGGCTG
>DAOUUW010000074.1 GCA_030667965.1 Deltaproteobacteria bacterium | reverse complement strand
ATTTTATTTCGGCAGGCTGCGGCAAAGTCTTCCGGGAAATGGCCCATGATCCAGCGAAGCTGAGCCTCGCTGAAGGCGCCGGGGGATTTGGGCAGTTTGGGAAGAAAACAGTAGAGGAGACGCTGGTCGGAATTTTCCCCGAAGCGTTTGTTGTATTCAATGGTGGTGACCATTTTCACCCCCAGCGCGCCGAGCACCTGCATGGCCGTGTGCATGGCCGTGTCCAGTGCAGCCCGCATGGAAATGTCCGCTTCGAGAATATTGCCCACCGGCTGCAGGCAAAGGAGCTGCAGCTCCCATTGGGAAGTCTGGGCTTTGGGGACAAAGAGCATGACATGCTCATCTTCATGAATGATGAGAGATGCGTTGCTGTTTTTGCCATCCATGCGGCTGTTGTTGCGGATGTTGGCAATGAGATCATCAAAAAAAGAGCGGTTGTGCTGTTTGTGATAGGCATGAACGTATTCGGCTATCATGTCTCCGCAGGCAAAAGGCGAGTATGGCTTGTCCGTCATCTTGCCTGCCTGCCACTGGGGCAGGATGGCCGGCAGCATGGCGAATTGTTGGTGGATCTGCTGGTGGGAGGCATTGAGGCGGTATAGGCTCGGTGCAAAGTCAAATCCGTAGTTCCAGCCCCACATGGTGCGGTCAAAGGCCGGGGAATTGTTTCCCAGGCGCTCTTCTATTTTTAAGCGAATCTCATCCAGCCCGTCAGGAGACAAACTTTGCCTTCCCCGGGGCAGGGCGATGTCAAGCAGTTCAGCCAGCCGGACATAGGTGCGTTGGTAATAGAGATGGCGCAGCCCCCGCATGTCCTCCAGGGAAAGATCTTTTATACTGTAGCGCACCGCGTCGTTTGCCATGTTTGAGGCAAAATGGCCCCAGGGAATGTACGAGTTACGCCGCAGATATTCAAAAACGTGGTGTCCCTTTTCGTCCCATTCGCCGACAATTTCACTGCTTCCCTGGGCGCCGGGACGCAGCACCATACACTGTTTATAGGAAGAGGGGAGATGCGGATTGTTGGCAACCGCCTCAAACAGGGGGTGGTTACTGATCAGCGCTCTGGGGCTTCCGTTATTGCCCTTTTGGTAAATAAATCCCTGGGGGACATTATCCGAGTCAAAGAGAAACTCGCAGCACAGTTTTGCCAGGCGGACAAGGTCATCCGGATCGGTGGAGCTGGTGGCAAGGGCCAGCAGTAGGGCATCGGGCAGTCTGCTGAAAAGATCATCGAGTTTGTTGGCGTCGTCACCGACAATGGGGGCCAGATTTTGACAAAATGATGTTTCTCCGGGCTCCGGCAGCTTGATGCAGGATGGATCTTCGGCCCTGGCATCGGCCCAGCGGGAGTTGATAAAGGTTGTTCCCTTAAAAGGAAAGACATTGGGAATCTCGTAAATCCTGTCGGCCTTTTCCACAGTGATATCGTCAGCCGGAAAGTTTTGTCTGTTTAGGTATTCATTGCCGTCACAATGACCCAGGTTTGTGATAAAATCGTTTTTCCGTAGATTTTTTACCGTGTAATCGGGTTCGTGAACGGTATAAAGAAAATGTCCTTCAGGGGTTATTGATGTTCGCATGTGATAGTGTAAAACACAAAGTGTGAAGGGTAAAGTGTAAGGTGCGTTTATCTTACTCTGCACCCCCGAAGGAAGCTTAATTCATGGTCATTCAATTGATGCTCCGTACTTACCAATATATCCTCCTTTATTCGCTATTGATTGCGATACGGGCGGCAAGTTGGGAGCGGCTGTAGACTTCTAATCATCCTTGGTGGTGTGACATACGAAACAACCACAGAGAGGTTTAGTACCGTCACCGGCGCCGGCAACACATTCAGCATAATCCCAGCGTAGTATATCATTGTAATTTGTTGCATGCGCCCCGTGGCAGGAAAGACACATAACCACATCAGTTCCAGATGCAGTTACCGTGCTGCTCACGCTGCCGGGTACTGCGCCTGCCCGACCGACCGGTGCTACGACACTATAGCTGTTATCGCCGTTATAAGCGATATACTCGCCTTTATTTGGCAAAGCAATATCTGTGGGATGCCGGATAAAAGGGTTGGTGCCGGTACCGATGCCGCTGGAGCTTCCTGCTGTCAGGGTGTGAAAGTTGCCGTGGCAGGTGGCGCAGAATTCGCTCATGGTATGGTTGGGCGGTCCAATGCTATTGGCGAGATGGCAGGAAGTCGCGCTGCATGAGAGCTGTTTCGGCATTGTCTGCCCGAAATATTCATTATGGTTTGTTGATGAGATATTTTGCCATTTGCCGGTTGGATCCTGATTCTCCAACCCCATGACGCTAAAGAGAAATCGGTAACTGTTGGCCGGTGTGTCGGCGATATCACATTTACCGTCAACATTACCATGATGAGCTCCTCGCAAGGCGCTGATTCCACTGCCGTAGGTGGGATTGTAACGGTAGCCGTGGCAGCCGTTGGTGCCGGCACAGGTCAGGTTTTCATCGTTCACGATTGTTCCGTCATCATGACCAAAAAGTACGATTCCACCCGGCGGACCATAGAGGTTGTCGTCGTCTTCACCCGAAAAGTCAACCACATTATGTCCTTTACCGTCTAAGGCGCCGCTCCCTTTCAGCCCCAGCATATAGGCGAAATTGCCCGCTGCCAGATCGCCGGAGCCATCAGTATGAAGGACTTGAGGAATCTCACTTGTGCCAATGCTTACTATTTTAGAACTTGAGGCCATGGCATGGCACCCTGTACAACTGCCGCGGGTCAGGAAAGGGTTGGGGCTTACGCCGGACTCTCCACCAAGGGTGGCCATCGCGGTCCCGTCCTGACTGTTATGCATGGTATGACAGTTTGAGCAAGGACCTGTAACTTTGGCGTTGACTGTTGGGGTAACCAACGGCAAACAGAGTAGAAAAGCGAGGAACGGGAGGATTTTTGAGGGAAATCCGTTATTATTTCTGGATGAACTTCTTTGATAAAAGAAAAAAGACTTTGTTAGTAGAGACATGTCTGCATCTCTAATGATTTTTTGAGAAAAAGTACTTAAAATTTTTAAAAGTCCTATAAGGCCCATTTTGATCATCCTTCAAGTAACTTTAATTTAATAAGGGTGTATGTCCGGGAGGGGAGGGTGTTTCGCCCTGTTGCTTTACTTGGAGCATACCTTCGATATCTTCCGGGCAATCATATTAATGAAAATGAGAAAAAAAAGAAACAGAATTTTTATAAACCAATAGAGCTATGTTTTTAAATTATTTAACATGCAAGAAAAATACCGCCACTTCACGCAAATAAAACATATTATTATTTTTTCAGCAATTCTCGTATTTCACATCCAAGGACTCGTGAAACCCCAACAGGATCAACGAGGAAAATTAAGTAAAATTCATTAATTTCAATACGTTACGACACAAAAAATTATATTCATTCCACTTTACCATAGAACTCATCCAAGGCTCTCCCTTGAGTCTCTTGCTAAAAAACAAAACATAAATTTTTTTCTTGCTAAAAAACAAAACATAAATTTTTTTAACAGGAATGTCTCAGTGATTTTCTTGCCGGGTTTCCGGAATAATACTCCTTTTTTCCGGAATAATTGGGGACAGACCACGGTTTTTGTTTAGAAGCATTTCCAGGCTTGCGAGAATAAAATAAATTTGAGGTTCTGCAGGATTAATGACCAATGGCGTATTTGTTTCGTATGGAAGGAAGAAAGTGCCATTGAAGTAGAGATTGTTGATTATCATAAGGGGTAAAGACATGCAAAAAAAACTATCTCCAATCATACCGGTCAGGTACTATTAGAAGAATTTCTTAGGCTAATGGAAATTGCTCAGAATCAATTAGCAAAAGATATTAATTTGTCGGCAAATCTGGTTAGTCAAATATAAGTTTTATAGCAGGGTGTAAATATGTTAGCTAACATGTCAAACCGACCATTGCACTCCTGGTTCGGAGCCTACACCAGGCACTATCTGTCTGACGGGCAGGAAAACAGGAATCCGGTGGTTGTGAAGATTGTCCACTGTCAGCGGGTACGCCGGGAGATGGTGCAGTTGGCCAATGCGCTTCAATTAAATGAGAGGCTGATTTCTCTCGCCGAGATAATCGGTTTGTTTCATGATATTGGTCGTTTTGAGCAGTTCCGGCGTTATCATACCTTCGTTGATCAGGTCTCTGTAAATCATGCTGAACTTGCTGTGGAAATTCTGCAAAAGGAAAGAATTTTAGATGGTTTGGACGGTGAAGATAAAGAGCTTGTTCTGCAGGCCATTTTGTTTCATAATCGTGCTGAGTTACCGCGTGAAATTGCCGGAGAACACCTTTTGCTTGCCAAAATGATACGGGATGCGGACAAGCTTGATATCTGGCGTGTTTTTATTGAACATTCCCGCTGGCAGGGGAAAAGCTGTAATCGTACCATTGACCTGGATCTCCCTGATACACTTGGGGTGTCGGATGGCACCTACGCTGATATCATGACCCGCCGGATCGTAAAATATCGTCATGTGAAAAATCAGAATGATTTTTGCCTGATGCGGCTTGGCTGGGTTTTTGACATCAATTTCAGCCATTCATTTCAGGAAATTCACCGGCGGGATTATCTGTCAGAGCAAAAGAAACATCTCCCCCGGGATGACAGGGCCAATGAACTTTTTGCTTTTGTCGAAGCATATATAGCTGAGAAAATTGATTGTGCCTATTCATTGCCTTCCAAAAGCCCAGAGCTCCATCTCCGACTGTCAGTTTAGGACCATGTTTTAAGCCTTGCGTCTTCAGCTTATTCAAAAAAAGGGCCGACACCCATCATTTGACATGTCGGCCTTTTTTTTATTAATATTCTTCAGTAATTTTGATTGCGATACGGGCGGCAAGTTGGGAGTGGCTGTAGACTTCTAATCATCCTTGGTGGTGTGACATACAAAACAACTACGGAGAGGTTTAGTACCGTCACCGGCGCCGACAACACATTCAGCATAATCCCAGCGTAGTATATCGTTGTAATTAGTTGCATGCACCCTGTGGCAGGAAAGACACATAACCACATCAGTTCCTAATGCAGTATTTACCGTGCTGCTCACGGCGTCGGGCACTGCGCCTGCCCGACCGACCGACCGGTGCTACGACACTATAGCTTTTATCGCCGTTATAATCGATATACTCACCATGGTGGCTACATCAACGCCGGTTAATGAAAATGAGAAGAAAAAGGGACAGAATTTTTTTTAAACGATTAAACCAATAGAGCTATGTTTTGAAGATAAATTTTGGATATTTTTATATAAGCAACGCAAATTTGAGCAGGGCTGCACTCAATAGGGCACAGATACTATAGCTCTAAATTGTATCGGTGTTTTTTTGGGGGTATAATGAATAATCGGTCCGCCTGGATTTTTTTACGTTTGTTGAAAAAAATGATCCGGTGTGAAATAATTACAGTGCGGACGATTTCTTATATGGAATATTCAGCTTTACACTTTGCATTTTACACTGTAGTCAATACCTATGGCCATCAATCTTTACACAAGTAACAGGCTGGAAACACTGGCGAATGTCTGTACTGATATTTTTCGGCAAGATCCCCTTACCCCCTTTGAAGCTGAAATTGTCGTAGCGCAGAGCCGGGGCATGGCGCGCTGGCTGGCCATGCAGTTTGCCTCCCGGCTTTCGGTATGGGCCAATGGCTCTTTCCCCTTTCCCAATGCCTTTGTGGGGGAAATTTTCCGGCAGGTGTTAGGGCAGAGCGATCAGCCTGTGTATGAGCGAAAGAAAGGACTCTGGCAGCTTATGCAATTGCTGGATGAGGTCGCTGAAGAGCCTTTTATGGCCGGGATTTGCCAAAAATCAGCAGACAGCCGCAAACGATTTCAGCTGGCTGGTCAATTGGCCGATCTCTTTGACCAGTACAGTATGTATCGGCCCGATCTTATCCTGTCGTGGGAGGACGGACAGGATGGCAGCTGGCAGGCTGAGCTGTGGCGCAGGCTGGTTGCCCGTTTTGGTTTGACGCATAGGGCGGCCTTGCTGGACCGCTTTCGTCATGCACTGAATAGTGAATGTCCGCCGCTTCTCCGCCGTATCACCCTTTTCGGCATATCCAGCCTGCCGCCTTTTCATCTGGAGGTGTTTGATGCCCTTTCCCGCCATACCTCGGTTCATCTTTTTTTCATGAATCCAAGCCGTCACTGGTGGGGCGATATTATCTCTGAAAAAGAGATAAGCCGCCGCCTTGCTCACGTGAAAAAGGATGCGGATGAGCTCTACCTTGAATCAGGCAACTCCCTGCTTGCCTCCATGGGGCATATTGCCCGGGACTTCCTTTCTTTTTTACAGGAAAAAAACTGTCGGGAGTTTGAATTTTTTGAAAACCCTCCGGATAACACGTTACTTGCCATTGTCCAGCAGGATATCCTTGAACTGGTCGAGGCAAAGGAAAAGCGACCGCCTGATAATTCCATCGTAGTCAACTCCTGCCACAGTGCCATGCGCGAGGTGGAGGTGCTGCACGATCATCTCCTTCGTCTTTTTGAAGAGGATCCTTCTCTTAAGCCTGAAGATATTATTGTTATGGCCCCGGATATTGAGCCGTACAGCCCTCTGGTGCAGGCTGTTTTCGGTCCTGAGCGGGATCGTCCCCGTTTTATTCCCTATTCGCTTGCCGACAGAAGTATCGGCTCGTCCTGCCGGTTAATTGATGCTTTTTTTTCATTGCTGGATCAGATTGGCGGGCGTTACGAGGCAAGCCGCATCCTGGATCTGGTACAGCTTCCTGTTGTATCCCGCAGATTTTCCTTGGGTGAAGCCGATTGCCTGCGCATCAGGGAATGGGTCGAGGAGTTGTCGATCCGTTGGGGGCGGGATGTTGAAAATAAAAAAGAGCTCGGCCTGCCCCCATTTGGCGAAAATACCTGGCGGGCAGGGCTGGACAGGCTGCTGTTGGGGTATGCCATGTCCGGGCAGAACGAAATTTTTTCAGGCATTCTTCCCTTTGATGTGGAGGGAGGCGACAGCGAAATACTGGGCAGGATGCTTGACTGTTTGCAAGCTCTTTTTTTTCGCATGACAAATTTACAGGCAAAACGAACGCTTTCGGCCTGGTCCCTGGATTTATTGTCTCTGGTGGAAGAATGTTTTTTGCCGGAGGAGGGTCAGGAAAATGAAGCGCAGCAGCTGCGCAACGCCCTGCAGGAATTAGCAGTGATGCAGGAAAAGAGCGGTTTTGACGGTCTGATTGATTTGCCTGTTATGAACGGCTACCTGCAAAAAGTTTTAGGTGAAGAGAAATCGCCCCACGGTTTTTTAAGCGGCGGCGTCACATTCTGCTCACTGCTTCCCATGCGTGCCATTCCGTTTAAAGTTGTTTGTCTGCTCGGCATGAATGACGTTGCCTTTCCCCGTCCCCATTTTTCTTTGAATTTTGATTTGATGGACCGGCATCCGCGCCCTGGAGACCGAAGTCCACGGTTGGATGACCGGTATCTTTTTTTAGAGGCGCTTCTGTCGGCGCGACGGCAATTCTATATCAGTTATCAGGGCCAGTCCGTACAGGACGATACCAGTTTGCCGCCCTCGGTACTGGTCAGTGAACTGCTTGATTTCCTTCAGCAGGATGATTCCTTTATCTCCCGGCACCGTCTGCAGCCCTTTCACCCTGATTATTTCCGCAGAGAAAGCCCTCTTTTCAGTTACTCACAGGAAAATTTCAGGGCATGCCGGCGGCTGGTTAAAGGGGTTGATAGCGGGGTTGGTTTCTGGCAGGGCCTTCCAATAAATGAGGCGGATGAGTCTTTTCGCCATGTTGATCTCCACGATCTGCTTGATTTTTTCGTCCATCCCCTTCGTTTTTTCTGCAGGAAGCGGCTCGGCGTTGATTTGCAGGAAGGGGATGAACAGAAAGAGGACATGGAACCTTTCCGTATTGAGGGGCTGGCCCGCTACCAGCTTGAAGCGGAAATGGTCAAGCGGGCCATAGGGCAGGAGGAAAGTGGAAATACCGCCGCCTTGTGGAGAGCCAGGGGAATGTTGCCCCATGGGCCTGTTGGTGACATTGCGGGGAAGGAACTTTTAGAAGAGGTGGATCTTTTTCAGGGACGCTTGGAGCCCTATCTCTCCCCCTTGAAAGAGCCCCTTGTTTTCCAGATAAAAATAAATGAATTTCAGGTCAGCGGTCGTATGGAAAATCGCACTGAAAATGGATTGCTTTTTGCCAGACCGGCAGCAATCAAGGGTAGAGATCTGCTCAGGGCCTGGCTGCAGCATCTCATCATGAATATGGTGGACACGGATTGTTCCCGGAGTAGCTTTGTGGTTGGCAAAAAAGAGGCTATCGTGCTGCAGCCGATTGAAAACGGAGGTGAAATACTTGGAGACCTGCTTGATCTCTACTGGCAGGGACTGAGAGAGCCTTTGCCTTTTTTTAGTGAAACATCGTATCGGTATGCTGATTTTTTCCTGCAGGGCAAGCATGAAGAAGCAGACAAAGCCGCCCATGAATACTGGTATGGCGGCTATAACCGGTTGGGGGAATGTGAGGATGTGTACATGAAATTTCGCTTCCGGTCGAGCGATACACCGCTTGATGCGTCCTTTGAAAAACTGGCATTGCGGGTTTTTGGCCCGCTTTTCAACCATCTGGAGGAAGAAGGTGACTGATACGTCTTTGTTGGGCAGGTGGAGAGGGTTGTCCCGCTTGCAGCGCTGGTCCGTCATTGTTTGTTTGGGCGTGCTTTTCTATACGGTTTTCGGTTTTTTCATTCTGCCCCGTATCATTCGTCATCAGCTGGAGAAAAATGTCAGCGAACTTCTGCACAGGCAAACTGCTGTTCGCGAGGTGAAAATCAATCCTTACAGTCTGCAGGCGTCCATACACGGCTTCACGGTGCAGGAGTTGTCCGGTGAGGCTTCCTTTGTCTCTTTTGAAACCCTGCAGCTTAATTTGCAGACATCTTCCCTCTTTAAACGGGCCCTGGTGATCGAATCCGTTTCCCTGGAAAAGCCTTTTTTCAGGCTGGTGCTCAATGAAGATCAGTCCTTTAATTTTTCAGACCTGTTCCCTGCAGAATCAGCTGAAGATGAAAAGGAGAAAACCGGCAAAGGGTTTTCTTTTTCAATCAATAATATCGATATCAGCGGCGGCAATATAGAAATAGACGACAGGATGCAGGGAGCAGAGCACCATGTGGCGGATCTGCATCTTGCCCTTCCTTTTATCTCCAATATCGCCTCTGATGTGGAAATTTTTGTCAAACCGGCCTTTGCTGCGGTCATAAACGGCACAGAGCTTGGCATGGCAGGGGAAAGCAAGCCCTTTGTCGATTCCCGTCAGACGGAATTTGATATCAAGTTTACAGGCATTGATCTGACAAGATATCTGGCATATCTGCCGAAGAATGTCAATGTTGACATACAAAGAGGCCTGCTTGATCTTGATCTTGCCCTGTCTTTCATGCAGCACGAAGACGGTGCCCCGGCCCTGAATATTAGTGGAACTGTGGGCCTGCGAGAAGTGGAGGTCTTTGATGCAGATCAGCAGCCTCTTTTGTCCCTGCCCGAGCTGGTTGTCGATATTGACCGGGCCCATATTATTCGTAAAGAGTTTCATCTTAGGGGCATAAAAATCCATCGGCCTGAAATCCATGTCACGTTGCTGCAGGACGGTGGGTTAAACCTGACCGAGCTTATGTCGTCGCCGGAAAAGAAGGAGGCCGGTGCTGATGCAGATTCTGCTCTGCGCCTCGATGTGAAAGAGATGGTTATTGAAGGGGCAAAGGTCATCTTTGCTGATCTGAGCGTAGCAGGCGAGTTTCAAACAACCCTGCAGCCCCTTGATCTGACGGTGCATGGTTTCAGTACCGAGCCTGGAGTATCGGCTGATTATGCATTGACCTTTGCCGGCGAAAAAGAGGAGAAGGTGACCTCCACAGGAGCGTTCTCTATTGATCCTTTGCAGGTGTCGGCCGAGCTTAATCTTGAAAATGTCGATGTCGGCAAATACCGTCCTTATTATGAAAATGCACTGCAGGCAGGTCTTGAGGTAAAAAATGTACATGTGGCGGCAGATCTTGATTTTTCGGCACCGGAGGACATCTTTCTCCTCTCCGATATTGCTGTTGACCTTGACGAAGTGAGACTGAGAGGGCCGGAGGCTGAAGAGGATGAGATTGTCGTGCCTGCCTTTTCAATCAGCGGCGCATCGGTTGATGTCAAAAAGAAACGGGTTGTTGTGGGGGGCTGCGCCAGCCGGGGAGGGCGTTTGCTCTTGATGCGGCGTGGCGATGGATCGCTTAATGTGCAGGATTTTACGGCTGCAGCCAGTGCCCCTGTAGAAGCAGAAAGCGGCCGGCCCGCTGCGTCGCAAGATGCCTGGACCTTCTTGGTGAACGGGCTTACGTTCACCGATTATTCTCTCTCGTTTGCCGACCATGTTCCCGGTCAACCTGCCTTTTTTGAGGTGGACCAGTTGGCTTTGACGGCTGATAACCTGGGCAGCGACCAGGATGTGCAGGGTGATGTTGCTCTTGCTTTTCGCATCAACCAGTCCGGCATGGTGGATGTAAAGGGTACGGCAGGGTTTGCTCCTCTTTCCCTGCAGCTTGATCTTGATGTGCAGGACGTAGGGTTTCAGGCTATACAGAGCTATCTGTCTGAAAAACTAAATATTATCATTGGCGACGGCCTGGGAGGGGTAACAGGCACATTGTCTTATGCGTCCCGGCAAGATGATTCAGCTCTTCATTTCCAGGGCAAGGTGGTCAGCCGTCGCTTTGCCTGTCTTGACTCGCGTAACAGTGAAAATCTCCTGTCCTGGGATACGTTTAATGCGGCAAATCTTGATGTTTCCACAAACCCGATGCAGGTTAGTGTCGAAGACCTTTCCTTGGACGGCCTGCATGTCTTTGTCAGCGTTGATCCACAAGGTGCAATCAACCTGGGAACCCTTGCAAAAAAAGGGGAAGAAGCTGAGAGCGTAGCAAGGGAAACTGACAGCGGCGAAGCTCTCTCAGTGGAAATCAACCGGGTGAATATTCAAGGCGGGCGTGCTGACTTTGCCGACAGTTCCGTTGCCCCTTCCTTTAACTCAAGGCTGGAAGATATCACCGGCCAAATCTCCGGACTTAACTCCAGTAAAGATGGTGCCGCTGATATTGATATTTCTGCCAGGCTTGACGGTCATTCTCCCTTGAAAATAACAGGCAGCATCCAGCCCTGGCAGGATTTCTTTACCGATATCTCGGTTGACCTGAATGATATTGACCTCAGTCCCATGAGCCCCTATTCCCTCAAGTTTATCGGATATCCTCTGGCAAAGGGCAAGCTTAATCTCAATCTGCATTATCTCATTGAAGGCAAAAAACTCACATCTGAAAACAAGGCCTTTGTCAATCAGATCACGCTGGGGGATTTTGTCGACAGTGAGACGGTTTCGAAGATGCCTGTGCAGCTTGCTGTCTCTCTTTTGAAAAACAGGGCCGGCGAGATACATCTGAATATTCCTGTTTCCGGAGAGTTGGATGATCCTGAATTCAGTGTGGCAGGTGTAGTTGTGAAGGTTCTTTTTAACCTGCTTGTCAAGGCGGCCACCTCGCCCTTTGCCCTGCTTGGGTCTATTTTCCCGGATGGCGAAGAGGTGCAGTTTGTTAGTTATGAAGCCGGAAGTTCCATTGTGGTCGAGGAAGACAGGGAAAAACTTGCAAGTCTCGCCAAGGCACTTTATGACCGACCGGCTCTAAATGTGGATCTTTCGGGCTTTGTTGATCCTGAAGAAGATAGAAAGACGTTGCGGCAAATGCATTTTGATCGCCTTCTCAAAGCACAGAAAATAGAAGATATGGTGAAAAAGAGCAAAGCTGTTATTGGTATCGATGACGTGGAAATAGCTGCAGAAGAGTATGAAATCTATCTGAAAAAGGCCTATAAGGCGGCAGAATTTGACAGACCGAAAAATTTTCTTGGACTGTTGAAAAAACAGACAAGGGAAGAGATGGAGAGACTCATCTTTGAAAATATCAGGATAACCGATGATGATTTGCGCCAACTTGCCGTTTCCAGGGCAGGGGCCGTAAAAGATATTCTGGTTAGGGAAGGACCGGTGGAAACAGAGAGGATTTTTCTCATTGAACCGCAAATGGATCTTGAAGATGGGGAGGATATGCCGGGGATGCGGGTTGAAATGGTGCTGAAATAATGATTTATTGTCTTTTTTAGAGTGGCAGGTGAGGTGGCGTCTTTTATCTGTTTGCGTGTACAACAGGCACTTGGTCAGATAAAGGAGGAAACATATCAAGTTCTTCAAAATTTGAAAAATTTTACCTTGCCAAACAAAATATCAATAACTTGCGGTGGCAGCACCTTGGGGGCCTCCCCGTCTTTGGGTGAGTCATGATCCTGCCGTTCTTGAAAAATGTCGCCCTTTGACTTGCACAAATATCGTATATATATTATATTTTTCTCATATGGACTGGACAATTATTTTCACTGAAGCATATGAAGCATGGTTTGACGACCTCCTTGAAAAGGAGAAGATAGCCATTGCTACGGACCTTCAAGTATTAGCTCAAATAGGACCTTCGCTTGGCCGGCCTTATGTTGATCAGGTAAAAGGATCTCGGTTTTCCAATATGAAGGAATTGCGAACCAAAGTCACCGGCCATGTGTATAGGAGCTTTTTTGCATTTGACACCGAGCGGCAAGCAGTGATCCTCAATGGTGGCGACAAAAAAGGAAAGGATCAAACAAAATTTTATAAACGGTTAGTCGCTGAAGCTGATGAGCTTTTTGCACATTATCTGCAGAATCTAAAGGAAAAATAAGGAGGCAGTCATGAAGACACTCAACCAAATTATGCAGGAAAAATTTTCTCCTGAACAGAGGGATGAGGTACGCCGGAAAGCGCAGGAAAAAATTGCCGCGCTCCGCCTCCAACAGGTTCGCAAATCCCATAATGTCACGCAAAAAGAGCTTGCCGCTTCAATGGGGCTGTCACAATCCGCCCTTTCTGAGCTTGAACGGCGACCTAACATAACTTTAGGGGCGCTGCAGCGTTACGTTGAGGCCCTTGGTGGTCATCTTGAAGTGCGAGCCGTTTTTCGAGATGGAGTGGAAGAACTGGTGGCCTGAAGTTGTCTAAAAAGAGAAGAAGTTAACCTGTCAGAAATCAGGTCTACTTTACAGTCTTGCGAGAGATCTGGGGTTCTTTTTGCAGCACCTGTCGAGAGGCCTTTGTTATTTCACGGGGTTACGGCTGAGGGAGCCCCTAGCCGACGCGACTGAAAGAAGCGGCGAAACAGGGAGGGGGCCGCCTTCCCCCCGGCCGTAACTCATTGAAATGACAAGGCCGGAGACTAAGAGGCGGAAAATGCATGTGCATTAGTGCATTAGGGGACGTTGTTGTTTAGTATGCAAAAAAAATATTGAAATATCAATGAGACCCCTGCATAAATGCATATTGTGCCACGCCGTCCACGATTAGATATACCAGGTGCCTTGCACCACATTATGATACGAGGGAATGACAGGTCCGATATTTTTCGTGATGATGAGGACAAGCGTAACTTTTTACAAAAACTCGAAGAATTGATTCTCGATTCTGGAAGCCAGGTTTTTGCATGGACATTGATGACGAATCACATGTTTTATGTGGAGCTCCACATAAAACATGATTTTTAT
>DAOUUW010000205.1 GCA_030667965.1 Deltaproteobacteria bacterium | reverse complement strand
ATTCTACTGTTTCTGTATATCTTTACGAGCGCGAATATGCCCCTCGTTTTCAACTCGTTACAAACCCCACAACAAGCCGGGTATTTACAGGGCTCTTTCTCGCTAACCTATTGAATTATCACCATACTCTAAATTAAATATTCTTAACAAGTTTAATCCTGTCGCCTATTTATCTTCTGTATATCATTCACAATGGAAGAATATCCAAACGGAGGATAATCCCAATGCTCTCAATCCCTTCATCGTTACAGGAGCAATTTGCAGTATGTTTACGAAATAAGAAGGTTCCAAATCGCGCGCACGCGTCTTACAAAAAATGGTTGCGCTTTTACCTTGATTTCTGCCTGAAGTATCATTTTACCCCCAACCAAAAAGAGAGCTTTACTCACTTCCTTGGCAAATTACATGAAAAGAAACAAACCAAGTCCGATCAGCAGCAGGCATCACATGCGATCTCGCTTTATTATGAACTTATTCAACCAACCGAACCTCTATGCGACATCCCGCCACCCCCGAAAGCTGATCTGCCAGGAAAGATGGTCAAGGCATCAACTTCTGCCTCCGCCGCTTCGACAGACCCAACGAACACTACCAATTGTGTCGGAACCACGCGAAAAACGTATCCCCAACCATCATCTCCACTAACCGTCTCCGTCAATATCAACGAACCAAGTGCCCGAACAAACGCCTCCTGGAAAGCGGAATATGCCGGGTTGGAGGATGAAATCAAGCTGCGGCACTATTCTCCGAAGACCTTGAAAACGTATCGGCACTGGATGCGAAAATTCCAAACCTTTACCAAAAGCAAGCCTCCTGAATTGCTCTCTCCAGCTGATGTTAAGGGCTTCCTGACGTTTCTGGCGGTTAAGAAAAATGTTTCTGCCTCGACTCAGAATCAGGCGTTTAATGCACTTTTGTTTTTTTTCCGCCATGTCTTGCACAAAGAGTTCGGCAAGGTCGAGGGAGTGGTCAGGGCCAAGCGCAAACCCTACATACCGGTCGTGTTGTCCCGTGAAGAAATTGAGGAGATTCTTGCCTATCTTGTACCTCCATATGACTTGGTGGTGAAATTGCTATATGGCTGCGGGCTTCGGTTGGTTGAGTGTCTGAACCTGCGCATCCACTGTTTGAACTTTGATGCCGGAATTGTAACCGTTCATGGCAAAGGGAAAAAGGTCAGAACAGTACCTCTCCCCGAAACAATTCTATTGGATCTCCGAGCCCAGGTAAACTCCTTGAAAGACCTGCATCAACGCGACCTGGACCGGAAATATGCCGGGGTGTTTCTGATGGACGCGCTGGAAAAAAAATATCCAAATGCGGCCAGAGAATTTATCTGGCAATGGTTATTTCCGGCCAAGAGCTTGACCCTTGTTCCGGGGACTGGCGAATACTGCCGGTCTTATCTACACCTGAAGTTTCCTGATTTTTAAATTTTTTCGACTTGGCTCTATGTGCTATATCAATGATTTCGCATTTAATTTTAGCGGGGTTTGCCACTAATATAGCAAATACCCTATTAATTCCTCTTCTCGCAAGGCAACTAAGCACTCGCAAAAGAGACATAATTTCAATAAGATACAGGATGCTCTCGTTTTTGTCGAAAATAATAATCAGGAAACTTTAGATCTACACGAAACCCATGTGCAAAAGGCGATAAAGGAGGCGGTTGGCAAAGCTAAGCTCTGCAAACGCGCCTCCGCCCATACCTTCCGTCACAGCTTTGCCAGTCATTTGTTACAGGCAAATTATGATATCCGCACGATTCAGGAACTGTTAGGCCACAGTGATGTGAGAACTACCATGATTTATACTCACACCATTAAAAGCCAGACCATAAAAGAAGCAAAAAGCCCCCTTGATTTCTTGCAGGGAATGGGAATTGTGAGGTGGTATTGGTCTTTCTGGTGCATTGTGTCTCTGTTCATTGTTATTATTTATCAACGCCAAAGAGTAGTTAACTGATTGAAGGAGAAATTGAAGATTCTACGAGGGAAAATATTCCATGACAGTCTGGACTTGAACAGATCGGTAGAAAGTAAAGATATTTCCAAATTCCGGTTTCGTATTTTTTTGACTTTTGTCACTGTCAGCGTTTTTCTTGGAACAGAAAAAACGGTGACAGCAGGCAACTCAACAGTCTCCATGTGGACTGCGCATGTTCCTAAAAAGCCATGCCGATACTGAAATGAACGCTGAAGGAATCTTCATCTCTGTCATTATCCCGGTCGGGGTTCCAGGCAAAATCGAGACGGGCCGGGCCGACGGGGAGCAGGTACTGTACTCCACAGCCAAGGGCGGGACGCATATCACGGAAATAATCGCTCAACGTGGCCCTGGTCAGGGCTGAATTATCGGTGGCCAGTGTTGCATCATCAAGAAGCTCCGAACTGTTCGGTGATATATTGCCAAGATCAATAAAGAGGGATCCGGCCAGGTTAGAGGTAAATTTTTTACGCAGTTCAATGTTGAAAATATTAAAGGCCGCTCCTCCTAATGGTTCACCGCCCTTATCCACCGGGCCGAGGCTGGACTCGCTGAAGCTGCGCACCGAGTTTTCTCCTCCGTTATAAAACCGTTCACCCAGTGGAATGCCCTCCTGGTTGCCGTAGGGGAAAAGGATTCCTGTGGAATAACGCAGGCCGAGTATAAGGGATTTGCCAAGGCTGTGAAAATAACGGGCTCCTCCGGTTAAACGCATGTATGACAATTCACTGCCCAGAAAGGGTGTGGATACCTCGACGCTGGCATAGCCACGATATCCGGAGGATGGGAAAAAGAGATCGTTGCGGGTATCTCTGATCACCTGCATGATGACGGATGCTTTATTGTAGTTGTCTTCAGACGAAAAGGCTCCGGCTTCAAGATCAATATCGGAAATCAGGTTGCTGCTGTACTCGTAGCCGATATTGGCAAAGACCTTCTGTGGAAATTTTTTTGACAGATAAAAGCCGACGCCGGAATTTTCAAGAGTAAAGCCGGGTTCTTCCCGGTAACGGTAGTGAAAGGGGATATCCCCGGTAACCGATGTGCCGAACAGCCAGGGATCAATGAAGCCGGCCTCCACCGAGCGCCCTTTGACCGACATACCGGTGTCCATGCGAAAGACTTTGCCGCTGGCGAAAAGATTACTGTCCCTGTAGCCTGCTTTCAGGCGAAGCAGTTCATAGGAGCCCCATCCCGGCTCGACATAGAGCTGTTGGGCCGGTTTTTCTTCCAGCTCGACGATGACATCTTTTTTTCCGGCTGTTTCCGTGTCAGCCAGGGCAATATCAATGCGGGAAAAAAGACCGCTCTGGTACAGGTTCCTGAAGCTGTCCCGCCTGGCGGTCAAGCTGTAGGCGTTGCCGGGAAGAAGCCGCATCCTGTCCATAATAAATTTTCTGCCGGTGCGGATATTGCCTTTGACTACGACATCGTTAATGAGGCAAAGAGTGCCGCTTTGTATGCGGACATTAAGGTCGACGACTCCCTCCTCCTCGTGTCTGTCAGCCTCAACGTCAATTTCCGCATCAGAAAAGCCGAGGTTGCCGTATATCTCCGTAACCTTGCTTTTTAACAGCAGTTTCTGACGGTAATAATAGGTCTTGCCGGAAAGATCGCTGGATACTTTCTGCAGGATGTCATGCTGTTCCCTTGAGACGTCTCCTGCAAAAGAAATGGCGCCGACAGTATAACGTACGCCCTCTTTAATAGAGATGGTGACCGTTGCCAGATTTTCTCCGGCATGAAAAAACACTCGGGGCGGCTGAACAGCGGCATCGATAAATCCTTCCCCTGCATAAACACCGGCGATGTCGCTGCTGAAAGATTCCAGCTGTTTCTTTATATAAGGAAAGGGGGGCTTCTTTATAATAGTTGCCTGCAAGGACGAACCAAGCTGATCGGCACCTTCCAGTATCACCTCGCTGACGAGGATTTTGGGCCCTTCCTGCACGGCAAAGACCACATGCTTTTCTCTTTCGCCCTGGTCGATGAGGCTGTAGCTGACATGGGCCTCAGGATAACCGGCATTCCTGTAGGCGAGTTCCATCATGAACGCGGCATCATCCACCGCGCTTTGCCGGTATGCACCTGTCTCAAGGCTTTGAAGCTCGTAGTGTGCGGCATCACGCAGTTCTTTTTCAGACAGGGCGGTATTTCCCTGGAAGAAAAAAACAGGCTGCAATTCGTTACCCTCCCTGGCGCATATGTCTTTTGCCGGCAAGAGGATAATAGAAATAAGTATGAACAACGCTTGAAGCAGTCGAGAGAGTTTCACCTCTTCCTCCGTAAATCAGTAGAACTTGAAAAGCAGACGTATGCCGCCGGCATAATCATCCCACACATCCTTTTCCGCTGTCAGGTAAAGAGAGTCGTGGGAAGAAAATATTTTATCGGCAAGGCGGTATTGTGCCTCGATGGTGTCTTCACCCTGACTTGTGATGCCGCGTCCTATGTCAAGCTGCAGTCTCTCCAGCAGCGAATCGTCGTCTTCATTGCTGATTCCAAAGAGTCTGGTGAGAAGATCCTGGCCCAGGTAAAGGGCGACCATGGACACTCTTTGTGAATTACCGGGGTCTCCGGTCGAAGAAGGAGGTTTTTTGCCTGTCAGCACCAGCAGCAGGAGATCCTCGTTGGACAGGGGAGGCGTGGAGGAAAGGGTGATGACAGGCTCCTGGAGTGTACCTTCTACACCGACGTTGACATCATATCCCATTATTCTGGCACTGCCCTGCAGGGCCAGTTCGGGATTATTCGGGTCTGTTTTCGGAAAATCTATCAGTCCGGATTCCATGGTCAGACGGCCGGTCGGCAGGCGCAGTTTTGTCTCGTCCAGGTAGATTTT
>DAOUUW010000229.1 GCA_030667965.1 Deltaproteobacteria bacterium | reverse complement strand
GACGGCCGTCAAGCCCGGCCATCTCCACGGCAAAATTGTTAAACAGGATCAGCCAGGTCTGCAGCCCCACAACGGACGCCACCGTCAACACAACAAGGTAACGCAGCATGGGTCTTTGTTCTTCCTGGATCATACGGGCAGTGTTTCCTTTACTGAAATTTAGTCATTTTTAGTGTACACCTTTTTTACTTTCAAATTACGGCAATTACCAATATAAGAGAATGAACTGTAATCAGATACTGCTTTTACTAAAAAATCTTCATACAACACAAACAACGCAATGGCTTCAAAGAAAAAATTTTACGCAGTGGCAGTAGGACAGGACCCTGGCATTTACACAAATTGGCCGCAAGCCCAGGCCCAGGTAAAAGGATATCCCGGAGCAAAATTTAAAGGATTTCCCACAAAAAGCGAGGCCGAGGCATGGATGCAGCACCCTGCTCTTGAACCATGCGTCGTCAAAAAAAGCAGTATAACCAAGCCCGCGGACTCCTCCCCACATAGAAAAGGCGAAGTGACCATTTACACGGACGGCGGCAGCATCAATAATCCCGGCCCGGGCGGATATGGTATCGTTATTGTCCATGATGACGACATAAAAGAAATTTCCGGCGGGTTCAGCCACACGACAAATAACCGCATGGAACTGATGGGCTGTATTGTTGCCCTGCGGGACATTGGCCGCATCAAAAAAAAAATCACCCTCTATTCCGATTCAAGCTATGTTGTAAACGGCATCATGAAAGGCTGGGCAAAGGGCTGGAGGAAAAAAGGCTGGATCAAATCCGACAAAAAACCGGCCATCAATCCGGATCTCTGGGCAGAGTTGCTGGATCTTGTTGAAGGACTCGACATTACCTTACAATGGGTCAAGGGCCATGCCGGCAACCCTTTGAATGAACGATGCGACAAATTGGCAGTGGCTGCAGCAAGACAGCAAAATTCACCGGCAGATAAGGGCCACAAAAGGTAGGTACACCTATGAACGATAAACTAATCATTGCCATGGTCGGTCTGCCGGCTCGGGGCAAATCCACCATGGCCTGCAAAATAGCAAATGCCCTGGAACTTGATGACGTCAAGGTGAGCATTTTCAACAATGGCGCCATGCGCCGCAAGTTTGCTTCCGAAAACACATCCGCACCGGAGTTCTTCTCGCCGCAGAACCCTGAAGGAGTTGAATTCAGGGAAAAATGCGCCCGAATCAACCTGGATATGGCCCGCTCATTCCTTGACAGCGACGGACAGGTGTCCATTATCGACGCCGGCAATGTGACCCGTAAGCGCCGCAGACTCATCGATCAAACCTTTGACGGATTCCCCATTTTTTATATTGAATGCGTTAATGCGGATGAAGAAGTCAACGAGGTCTATCTTGAACGAAAATCATCATTAAAAGAGTTCAGCCATCTTACCCCGCAGGAGGCCTTTGACAGCTTTTTCAAACGTATCTCTTATTATGAGAGTATTTACGAACCTGTCAGCGAAAAACGCAACCGCATCCTGGTTGATTCCTTTGAAGGCTGCATCCTGCAGGTGCAGATCCTTGACCAGGTGCCTTATTACGACCGCATCCGTGACATTATCACCACACGTATCATCAAAAACATTTTTCTGGTCCGACATGGGGAAACGTATTACAACCTGGAAAATCGCATTGGCGGAGACTCGGATCTGACCCCAAAGGGTCTGGCCCAGGCAGAAGCCCTGGCCGATTATTTTACTAACGAAGATCTGCCGATAATTTTTACCAGCAATTATAAACGAACCCTGCAGACAGCCGCACCCATCGCCGCCAGACAGAAACACTGTTCAATTATTGCCCTGACGGAATTTAACGAAATTCATGCCGGGGTCTGCGACGGCATGACTTACCAGGAAATCCGCGAGCAGATGCCGCAGGTGGCAAAGGCCCGGAACCGCAATAAATACGGCTACGTCTACCCGGATGGAGAGGGATATGTCAGCATGGAAAAACGCATCCACCGTGGGCTGCAGAAGGTTTTTTATTTGAATAATTACGGAGACAACATTATGATTGTCGGTCACCAGGCAGTGAACCGCATGATCCTTTCAGACTTTGTCTTCCGCCAGAAGGAAGAGGTACCCTATAGCTATATGCCGCAGAACCGTTATTATCACCTGCAGATTGATCCGCACAAGAAAATATGCGAATTGAAGCCTTATGCCCAACATCCCTGACAGATGAAGGGTCAATAAGTCTTTCTTTTTTCCTCAAGTCTGATATCGAGAAGCTTCAGCTGCTCTATAATACTCTGCAACTCCTGGTTTTTTTGGTTCAGCAGGTTATTTTCTTCCTCTAATGCGGCCGAAATATCTTTAAGCCTCTCCTCATTTTTCTCCAGAGAATTAAATTTATCCCGCCACTGCATATTACAGTTATCACTTAATGCTGCATTATCATCTTCTAAAACAGCATTATCATCTTCAAGAGCAAGAAGCGCTTTGAGAAGTGTCTGAAAATGGATGACATCGCTTCGCTTGCCGGCTGCTGGATCATAATGTACATAGTTTTCCAGCATCTGCAGGCTAAGGGTATAATCAGGACGTGGATTTTCAGGATGCGAATAAAGCAGTGCCAGATGAAAAAAGGCATTGGCTGTAAAAATCAGACTGCTTTCATCGCTAACGGCATTCTCAAGACGAGCAATCTTTTTATCGACATCATCAGATCCCATAAAACTGTAATCCATCGGATAACCAATGAAAGCCGATTTATCAACACATCCACCAGTCATGGACGCCGCCAGAAACAGCACATATAAAAATGTACGCCAACGGACAGTGAAACGGTTCGTCTTTATCATTTCGCTCCATTACCGACAAGCTTAGGCAGGAAAACGCTCCGTTTCTGCTGCCTATCTCTTCTATTTACCACATAAACACTTCCGGGTAGGGACTTGGCGTGCTCTTTTAATTCAGCCGCTATCTCCCCAATTTCAATGTAATTCATGTTCTTATGTTCCTCTGTTGATACAACGGCCATGGAAATAGTCATAATCGGGAAGCGCACTGCAAGTCCCTGACGGGTCTTCCCGGTAATATAGCCCTGATTTCTGTCCTCGGAATTATAGTAATCAATGATCTTCCTGTCAAATTCCTTAATAATGGTCTGACAAATTTTCTCATGTATCCGGGGAACAACGATTGCGGCAAAATCATCTCCTCCTATATGGCCGACAAAACTGTCCACGGTCCCGTGCCCGGCGACAGCTGCCTGAATTATGTTTCCCGTTGTTTTGATAACTTCATTACCAAGGGCATAACCGTAACGATCATTAAACGACTTGAAATTATCCAGATCAATCAGGCAAAATGCCACATCGTTTCCGCTTTCAAGACGATTTTTCAGAACATTTTCAATGGCCGTTCCGCCGGGAAGACGGGTCAGGGGATTTGAATCAAGCTGCATCTCCTCCAGACGGGCCAACCGTTGCGTCATTTCTCCGAAAAAACGGCCTAACTCTCCCAGTTCATCTCTTGTATTGATATCAGGCAAATGATCAAATTTCCCTTCAGACACCATCTCGGCTGATTTTTTCAACTCACTGATTGACCTTGCCAGGCTCCGGGTGATTAACGATGCAGCAGCACATCCCAGCAACAAGCCAACCAGTGAAAGAATTGCCGTAATGCGAAAGGTTCTTACTCCCAACTCACCGGCATGGATAATTTTATCTTG
>DAOUUW010000080.1 GCA_030667965.1 Deltaproteobacteria bacterium | reverse complement strand
CCGCAGGTTGCCACAGGCCTTTTTCTCCTTTATTCCGCTTTAAACGGCATCACTTTGTCGGTTATTCTGCTTGTGTATACGGCAACGTCCGTGGCGGCCACTTTTTTTATCACCGCCGGTATGTTTGGCGCCATGGCCGTCTATGGTCTGGTGACCAAGAGGGATTTGACCGGCATGGGCTCATTTATGTTTATGGGGCTCATCGGAATGATCATTGCTTCCGTTGTCAATATTTTCCTGCAAAGCTCCATGATGTCCTGGGTCGTTTCAGGACTTGGCGTCATTATATTTACAGGGCTTACAGCTTATGATGTACAGAAAATAACCCAGATCGGTGCATCGGGCATTATGCAACAGGGTGAGTCAGCCATCCGCAAGGGCGCGATCATGGGTGCTCTTGCTCTGTACCTCGACTTTATTAACCTTTTCCTGAGCCTGCTGCATTTTGTCGGCAACAGGGATTAGGGCTTTTTGATTTTAAGGTACCAGTAATTTAAAAGGGGTGTATTGATCGACCGGTCAATACACCCCTTTTTTGTGGGACAAATAAAGTTGAAACTGACTATCGCGTTTCAGCAAATGAGGTCATTTTCTCGTTATCCTTCATACGACTAATTCCCATACTTCCTTTCGTATTTTTCCTGCATGAGCAGCAGGGTGTTCAGATATGCATCACGTTGATTGAGGCCGGAAAAGGATGTTAATTCTTCTATGAGCTTGTCCATGTGAAATCTGATATCGACTCCGAGATGGTTGATTCCTTTCTCATTGGCCTGATCCAGCACGAGAATACAATAGTAATGGGTCAGCATTCTGATTGAGCTGTCTCGCCGGAAAAGATAGGCCTGCCCGCCGAGAGTATTAAGAAAAAAAACAGAATAATTGTAAACTTTCTCAAGGGGTAATTGAATGGGGTATTCCTGCTGCAGGCACTCATTTCTTTGAAGCATTAATGCATAGAAATCCCCCATAACCGGCTCAAGCATTTCTTTTTCATGGGCCATTATCTTTTTTAAGATAAAAATATTTTTTTTCCCCAAAACTCTGTAGAAATGGGCGGTATTTTGTAAAATTGTTAAAAGATTGTCTGTTTCTCTTGTGATTTGGGGCGGCTTTTCCAGCAGAATTGTCGAAATTTCCTGAAAATACGTTTTCGAGTCGCTGTCAAGTTGGAATTCGGTGAAATATTCACGATTGTTAAGATGGGTAAAAAATGTATCGATTTTGTTCATGTTTATTGCGCAGGGATCAATAAGAACGGCTTTGGTGGCTGCCTGCCTGTAGGTGGTCTGGTCGGTATCAATATGTCCGATTTCCGGCGAGATGGTAGGTGCTTCTAGTGCTGGAGTATGTTCCTTGCCATCTGTTGGCCGCTGGTCAAGAGCAGCTTTTTTGTCGTGCCGTTTTTGCGGCTCATTATCTAAAGAAAGTGTCTGTTTTTCCGTTTTTTGATTTGAGAAGATAAAAAAGAAAATTAACAAGGCAGCCAGAGCCAGGAGGACTAAAGTGAAAATGATTTTTGTACTGTTTGTTTTTTTGTCATTCGTCATAATAGCCTCATTGTCAATTTTGTTTTGAAATGGATATAATTTATTTTCAGGTAGTAAGCATGGCTTGAAAGGAATTTATTTGTTATACTAAAACGTTAGCTTATTTGCACTGTTGAACAAAATTTTTGTATCCTGGTTCTTTTTCTGTGTGCTTGTTTTTTTGAAGATTTTATACAAATACGGTTGGAAATTTGCAAGAAGTTGGAATGTTTCTTCGTTAAAATGTATCAAAAATATTTTTTAAAAGAACTTAGCGCCCTACGGGCGGGCTTTAGACAGGATCAACAAGATAGACATGATAAAAAAATCCAGTTAATCCTGTCTAAAAAAAACAAAAAATGGAAATTCCTATGCTTTAAATATAATGCAGGAATATCAACTTATTAAAAAAAAATCATCAGTTTTTTCGTGCGATGGCAGATCAGTTGTTAAAAATTCTCCTTGTCGATGATTCAAAAATTATGAGGCGTATCATTTCCTCATTTTTAATGAATATGGGCTACGAGTATGTTCTTGAGGCTTCATCTGTCCGGTCGGCTTTGAAAGTATTGGAAAAAGAGGCAGTGGATCTTATCCTGTGTGATTATTCAATGCCCGGGGCAAGCGGCTTGGAATTACTCAAAGGAGTAAGGGCGGATTCTGCCGGGAGTAAGGTGAAATTTGTCATGATCACGGCAGAAGCTCAGCTTGGGCAAATTATTGAAGCTTACAGAAAGGGCGTTCACCTATACATCACAAAACCTTTTACACAACGTTATTTTGAGTATGTAATTAATAAGGCGGTCAGGGGATGACAAAGCCGGCAAAAAAAAATGAAAAAAGAAAATGGGTAGAAAAGTTGCTGCCCTTTGTCTCTAAAAGCCCGAAGATGAAGCTGAAATGGCTTGAGGGGGCTTTTAAAAAGAAAGTTCTTACTCTCGATGAGATAACGCCTTATGTCCGTTTGCTTCTTTCCGGCAACAGCGTTGAGGAAAAGCAGCAATTGGAAGAGTTTTTTCAGGATCTTGACCTTGAAATGCAATACTCTCTTATTGAGGCTGCAGACATATACGATACACCGGAAATATTTCGATTATTAGACCATCCGACTGTAGGTCATGCGCGGATTGCTTTGATAAAAAATGTGCCCTTGTATGAGAAAAAAACGCAGATGATTCTAGATAAAGTGTTTTATGCCATTAGCAATTTTTCAAAGGACTTGCTTGCAAAAACAATCGAATTACTTGAAAAAGAAGGAAAAGCATCAGCAATGTTGCTGGAAAATTATGAAAGATTTAAGGAAATTTTAAATGATGAAGAGTTTCTGCTCTCTCTCTATTCTAAGGCGAGGGGCTAGTTGCAGGGCAGAAACGTCGTGCTGTAAAGTACGGATGCCGCTTTGCAGATAAAAAAAAGCGGCATCCGTAAAAAGACTATTTCTTTTTTCCGGAAGCCCTTTTGGAAGCTTTAAGGGGGTTGATTTTGACTTTACCCACTGCTGCGATTTCCGGTTTTTTGTGGGTTGCAAAATTGCATACGCCAAGACGCCATTTAGCTTCCGGATATGCGTAAGTCCGGCAATATTTGTTATTGTTAGCTTCCGTGATTCTTTCGCATCCATCACATTGTTCTACAACGGGATTGAAAAAACCACTGCTATGAAGTTCGCTTGCTGCCTGAGCATTCGTAGTCATGACAGAAACCTCCTTAAGGTATTGAAAAAGAAATTATTTTATTTTTGAAAATATTATATACGAAACCATTTTTTATAAATGAAAGAATGCTCCCTGTCAATAAAAAAAGGGGGAAGAGAACACATCGATAGTGGAAGAGGACAGTGATTTGCTTCACTGTAGAGTCTCTAATTGAAAAAAAGATGTATAAAATGATAAAAGTCCCTAAGAAATGGAAAACATTAGTCAATTATGTTGTGTTTCCTGAAATCTTAATATAAACTTTTATTAATTTGCTTAAAATTGCTGTAATACCGAAAACACTTTGTTTAAAATATGGCAATTTTCTGGAAGAACAAAAAAGGACCTTATCATGCAAGTATACGTCTGGAAGGGAACAAACTCCTACGGAGAGAAAAGAAAGGGGAAGCTAGAGGCACGTAGTGAAGCGGCTGCTCTTGTCCAGTTAAAGAAAATCAGGATTACACCAACGGTTCTGAAGGAAGCTCCTAAAGATTTATTTTCCAATATCAGCTTCTTCCAGCCGAAGGTAACCGGCAAGGATGTGGTGATTTTTACCAGGCAGCTTTCCACCATGATTGATGCCGGACTTCCCCTGGTACAAAGTATGGAGATTCTAGCCAACCAGCAGGAAAACGTCACTTTTAAGAAGCTTCTCACAGAGATCAGGGTTGACGTGGAGTCCGGTATGACATTTGCCGATGCCATGAAAAAGCACCCAAAGGTTTTTGATAATCTTTTCTGTAATATGATAGATGCAGGTGAGGTGGGTGGTATTCTCGATACCATTCTCAGTCGTCTTGCAGATTTTATGGAAAAGAGCATGGTGCTGAAGAAAAAAATTAAAGGAGCTCTCACCTATCCGGTTGTTTGTCTCTGCATTGCTATGGTTATTACTGCGGTTATTCTTGTTTTTGTTGTTCCTGTTTTTTCAAGGATGTTTGCAGATTTCGGTTCGGCCCTGCCTGCGCCAACCCAGTTTGTTGTTAATGCCAGTGAATTTGCTAAAAGTAATTTTTTTCTGATGATCGGCGCCCTGGTGGTGGTGGTTGTCGGGATAAAGAAAATATATGGCACGGAACAGGGTCGAAAAAAAATGGATCGTATGATTATTAATGCCCCTGTATTTGGGCCGTTAGTAAGAAAAGTTGCGGTGGCAAAATTCACCAGAACGTTGGGAACGATGCTCCACAGTGGTGTTCCTATTCTGGACTCTCTGAACGTGGTCGGTAAAACCGCCGGCAATAAAGTTATTGAACAGGCGGTGTTTCGGGTGGCTGACAGCATCACCGAGGGACGCTCCATTGCTGAACCTCTTGAAGAGACAGGTGTCTTTCCAAGTATGGTAGTGCAGATGATTAATGTTGGTGAACAAACCGGTGCTCTGGATACCATGCTGGAAAAAATTGCCGATTTTTATGACGAGGAAGTTGATCAGGCCGTTGAAAATATGACCGCCATGATTGAACCATTCATGATGGTTTTTCTGGGCGGTCTTATTGGTGGACTGGTTATTGCCATGTACCTGCCTATTTTCAAAATGGCAAGTGTGGTTGGGTAACAATTTTAAACGATAAATGTGAAAATGATTTATTGAGGAGAAATCATGGGAGAAATCATTGGAGTTGTAGGACGGGAAGTTCTTGATTCCCGCGGGAATCCAACCGTTGAGGTGGAGGTTCATCTTGAAACAGGCGTCATGGGGCGTGCTATTGTTCCTTCCGGTGCCTCTACGGGAACAAGAGAGGCGTTGGAACTGAGGGATGTACGCAAGAAACGTTTTTTCGGCAAGGGTGTCCTGAAAGCTGTGGAAAATGTGAACGACAAAATCAGTCCGGCCATCATCGGCCTTGAGTCAACCAGGCAGGTCTTGCTGGATCAAACCATGCTGTTGCTGGACGGAACCGACAATAAGAAAAATATGGGAGCCAATGCAATTCTTGGTGTGTCCATTGCCGCGGCCAGGGCGTCGGCCATGGAGCTTGGTTTGCCGCTTTATTCCTATCTGGGTGGAGTCAACGGTAAGGTTCTGCCCGTTCCCATGATGAATGTACTTAACGGCGGAGCCCATGCGGATAATAATGTTGATATCCAGGAATTTATGGTTATGCCTGCCGGTGCCTCATCTTTTAGTGAAGCGCTGCAGATGGGCGTTGAGACCTTTCATAGCTTGAAAGGGGTGTTGAAAAAAGCCGGTCATTTGACCTCAGTGGGGGATGAGGGAGGTTTTGCCCCGAATCTACGTTCCAATGAAGAGGCGATGGAGTCGCTGCTTGAAGCAATTATCAAGGCTGGATATAAGCCGGGTAAAGATATTTTTATCGCATTGGATGTGGCTGCCAACGAAATTTACGATGCCAAGAAAAAATGTTATGTCCTGGCCGCAGAAAAAGATGCAGAAAAAAATGTTGACCAGCTGATAGATTTCTATGCTGACTGGGTAGAGAAATATCCGCTTATTTCTCTCGAGGACGGCCTTGACGAGTCGGACTGGAAAGGATGGAAGAAACTGACGGACCGGCTGGGAGATAAAATTCAACTTGTCGGTGATGATATTTTTGTGACAAATACAAAAATTCTGGCCCGTGGAATTAAAGAGAGAACGGCAAATTCGATTCTCATCAAACTTAACCAGATTGGCACGGTGACGGAAACCATTGACGCTGTGGATATGGCTCATCGCGCCGGTTACACAGCAGTTATTTCCCATAGGTCCGGTGAAACGGAAGATACAACTATTGCAGATTTAAGTGTTGCTCTTAATACCGGACAGATCAAAACAGGGGCACCTTCCCGGACCGATAGAGTGGCCAAGTACAATCAGTTGCTGCGTATTGAAGAGGAACTTGGCGCTGCCGGTGAATTTGCCGGGATGAATTGTATCAAACATTTAAAATAGATATTTTTAAACATATCAACGCAAATGATGGAGGTTAGGCAACATGACCCTGACAAAGGCTGATTTAGTACAGAAAATCTATCAGACTCATAATTTGACAAAAGCCCAGGCCACCGGCGTTGTGGAGGCGTTTTTGAAAATAAGCAAGGATTGTCTTTCCTGTGGAGATGATCTGTTGATCAGCGGCTTTGGTAAATTTAATATTAAAAACAAAAATGCCAGAAGGGGACGCAACCCGCAGACCGGCAATGAGTTAATCCTTGATGCGCGTAAAGTTGTAACCTTCAAACCTTCAGGAATTCTGCGTGACAGGGTGAACGGACAGGTTTAATAGCCGGACAAAACCTCTTTATTACGGACCGTGATTAAAAAGGAGGTACATTTGTTCTGTCGGACGGGCTCGTTTTGTTATCAAAATTGGCCCGTCTTTTTTATTGTTTGGCTGTAAAAACAATGGCGCGCCGCTCGTATGCCGACTATTCTGTACGAGCTTATAGCTGATAGCTGATAGCTTTATTCAGGTAAAAAAATGGATAAAAAAACAAAATCACTTGCTGAACTTGCTGAAATGGTGGATGGGGAATTAGTCGGGGATTCAGGTATGCTGATTTGTGGTTTCAATGATCTCGATCATGCCTCATCAGGCGAGCTTACTTTTATTGCCCAGACGAAATTTAGCGACAAGGTTTCTGTTACAAATGCTTCGGCAATTATTGTGCCCCATGATCTCGAGGATGTGCGTCTGCCGGTAATCCGTGTGAAAAATCCTTATCTTGCGGCAGCAATAATCCATTCTTTTTTTTATGAGAGACCTGTTTCGGTCAAGGGGACACATGGGGATGCGCACATTGGTGAAGATTGCAGCATTGCTCTGTCCGCTTCCATTGCTCCGCTGGCCGTACTCGGTAACAGGGTGATGGTGGCTGAGGATGTCATTATCGAATCAGGGGTGTACGTAGGTGATGATGTTGTTATCGGCGACGGGGTAATTGTGGAGGCAAATGCCGTGATCCGTTCCGGTTGCGTCCTCGGTAAGCGCGTTGTTGTCTACAGTGGGGCTGTTATCGGCAGCGACGGATACGGCTATGCCACGGATGCGCAGGGCAAACATCATAAAAGGCCCCAGGTCGGCAATGTTGTGCTGGAAGATGATGTGGAGATCGGAGCAAATTCCTGCGTTGACAGGGCAACGTTTGGTACCACTCTTGTGAGAAAAGGCACGAAGATAGATAACCTTGTCATGGTTGGCCATAATGTTGAAATCGGTGAAGGATGCCTGATTGTTTCCCAGTCGGGTCTTGCCGGAAGCTGCAAATTGGGCAACCATGTTGTTCTGGGCGGTCAATGCGCGGTGAAGGATCATGTTGAAGTCGGTGACCGGGTCATGGCCGGCGGCAGAAGCGGTATCAATAGTAATGTCAAGGCCGACCGGATGGTTGCTGGATTGCCGGCGATATCCTATAAGGAATGGCTTCGTGCGGCAACTGCCTTTTCCCGTCTGCCCCAGTTGGTAAAAGACGTACGCCGCCTCAACAGACAGTTTGAAGAGATCAGCGATAAAAGAGAGGAGAAATGATATGAGCGATGAAGTGAAGCAATACGATATTATGGAGATATTAAATATTCTGCCTCATCGTTATCCCTTTGTTCTGGTTGACCGTGTTTTGGAAATTGTCCTTGGCGAATCAATCAAAGCCCTGAAGAACGTGACGATTAATGAGCCTTTTTTTCAGGGACATTTTCCGTCGGAACCGGTTATGCCCGGAGTACTCATCATGGAAGGTATGGCCCAGGCCGGAGCAATTTTAGCCTACTTGACAGAAACGGAAAAGGTGGGTAAGAGCCTGGTTTATTTTGCTGGAATGGACAAGGTGAGATTCAGAAAAAAAATAGTTCCCGGTGATCAGATTATTTTTGAGATCAGTGTGCTGAAGCGCAAATCAAAAATTTATAAACTTGCCGGTAAAGCATATGTAGATGAAAATCTTGCCGCAGAAGCCGAGTTGTTGGCTTCTTTTTCTTAGGCCGTTTGTTCTTAAACGTAAATTCTTAATCCTGTAATAACATGACAATACATTCCACAGCGATAGTTGATCCCGGGGCGGAACTTGATTCTTCGGTTACCGTCGGCCCTTATGCGGTTATTGAAAAAGGGGTGTGCATTGATGCTGACACAATAATTGAAACACATGCGTATCTTTCCGGGCCGTTAACCGTAGGTCGGGACAATGTTATAGGTGCTTTTTCCTGTGTCGGAGCCCCTCCCCAGGATATACATTATAAGGGAGAGCCGACAACCCTTGTCATCGGCAACAATAATATCATCCGTGAATACTGTTCCATTCATCGAGGTTCACCCGGCGGGCATGGTGAGACGGTGATCGGTAATAACAATATGCTCATGGCTTATGTCCATGTTGCTCATGACTGCAGGCTGGGTGACCATGTCATAATGGTGAATAATGCAACTCTGGGGGGACATGTTGAGGTCGGCGATCGGGTGACAATCGGCGGGATGTCGGCTGTTCATCAATTTTCCCGTATAGGGGAATATGCCTTTGTCGGAGGTATGACGGGAATCAGTATGGACGTTCCCCCGTATGTTATGGTGGCTGGTATCCGTAATGACATGCAGGTGCGCGGTATCAACCGTATCGGCCTGAAGCGGGCTGGATTCAGCCCCGATGACATCCGTAAACTCGGCAAGGCTTTTATACTTATTTTCAAGACAAAGGATCTTCTGCTGCAGGAAGCACTTGATAAAGCGTTGAAGGAAATTCCCGATTGTGAACCGGTTGAAAGACTGGTGGATTTTTTTAAGACATCACAACGAAGCGTGATCAGATTAAGTAGTGATGACAAGTAGGATTGGTATCATAGCCGGCGGCGGACAGTTCCCCTATCTCTTTGCCGAAGCGGCCAGGGAGGCCGGCCGCCAGGTGGTTATCGTCGCCCATAAAGGGGAGACGCACCCGGATATTGAAGGTATTGCCGATAGGTTTTGCTGGGTCAAGTTGGGGCAGCTTGGCAAGATCATCAAGTTTTTCAACAGGGAAAATGTTCGTGAAACCGTTTTTCTCGGCACCATCACCAAGACCCGTATTTTTAAAGATGTGCTGCCGGATCTGAAGGGGCTTACTCTGTGGAACAAGATTGATGTCAGGCAGGATGATTCTATCCTCCGCGCCTTTGCCGCAGAACTGGAAAAGGAAGGAATTGCCGTGCTTGATTCCACCCTTTATTTGAAGCACCTTCTTTTTCCTGCCGGAGTGCTCACTAGAAAAAAACCGGATGCACAGCAGCGGCGCGATATTGAATTTGGTTTCAGCATGGCTCGGGCGGTGGGAAAACTTGATATCGGCCAGTGCGTTGTGGTTAGAGATCGTTCGGTGGTTGCGGTAGAAGCAATCGAAGGCACTGATGCCACAATTAAACGGGGTGGAACCCTGGCCGGAGAAAAAGCTGTGGTGGTGAAGGTGAAAAAACCGGGACAGGATTTTCGTTTTGATTTGCCTGCTACCGGCCTTACCACCATTGAATCGATGAAAGAGGTCAAGGCTGCGGTGCTGGCCATGGAAGCGGGACAATCGCTGCTCTTTGACCGTGAGAATATGATACGCCAGGCTGATGAAGCAGGAATCGTCGTTGTTGGTGTTGTTGAAGAAGAGTCGGATGGCAGCTTGCGGTATTGATAACTGAAGGGTTTATACAATTTGGGGATCCTTTTCCATGATTTATCAAGCAAAAGCGATGGTGCTGGCCGCAGGTTTTGGCACCCGGCTGAAACCCTATTCCCTGTTTCGCCCCAAACCGCTTTTTCCCGTTCTTGACAAGCCTCTTCTTTTTCATATCCTCGATCAGTTGCAGCGGGCCGGATTTGGGCCGGTTCTTGTCAACTGCCATTATCTTAAAGAGCAAATACTGTCGCTGCTCAAAAATTTTGAAGGAGTCGTAGTACAGGATGAACCGGTTGAGCTCGGCACCGGGGGCGGACTGCGAATGGGGCAGGATTTCCTCGGCTATGAACCTGTGCTGGTAACCAATGGAGATATTTTTCATACAATTGATCTGGCTGGAGTTTATCAGGACCATTGCCGGTCAAATGCGGCGGCCACCCTTGTTTTGCATGACTGCCCGCGTTTTAACAGGGTCAGTCTTGACGACGAAGGTTGCATAACCGCTTTTGCTGAAAACAGCCCCGGCCCAAAGCTTGCTTTTACCGGTATCCATGTCCTTGATCCGGCACTGTTGTCTGTTATTCCTGCGGGCTCCTTTTACAATATAATTGACTGCTATCGTTACTGGATTAAAAAGGGGGCAAAGTTACGAGCCCATGTGGTGCGCGGTCATTTCTGGACGGATATGGGCACACCCGGTGATTATCTCGATCTACATCGGGTCCTGTTGACGGATAAAAAATTTGCCGGCGATTCTTCATTTTATGTGGGAGAAAATGTTACATTGCCCCGTGATTTTTCCTGTGAAGGTTGGTTTTCAATTGGTTCGAATGTCAGGGTGGGCAGAGGCTGTCATTTAAGTCGTGTTGTTGTGTGGGACTCCGTGCAGATACCTGATGATACGAATATTTCAGATGCGATTATTGCCGGATGATTGAAAGAAAAAAACAGATACAGCAGATAAGTACACTGCTTGGTAAAGAGAAGATTGAGCAAGGCAATCCACCTGCTGCAATCATACAGTTGAGCGGTGACGGATCTGACCGGGTATTTTATCGCGTCAGTTTTGCGAGCGGATTCTCGTTGATTGCCGCATTTCCTGCGGCGACGCCGGCAAACGGGGCCGATGAACAGAGGGCATCATTTCGCATTGGCGTACATCTTTATGATAAAGGTGTGCCTGTGCCGGAGATATATGCCTATGATTCCTGGAATACTCTTATCTTCTTTGAGGATCTGGGAGATGTTCATCTTCATGCCATGGTGCGCAAAGCAGCCGGGTTTGACGATGTCGAATATCTTTACCGGCAGGCCATAGACGCTTTGGTCCTTTTACAGGTGGAAGGATGCTCTCATTTTGATACCAGTTTTTGCTGGGACACCCCCCGCTATGATGAAGAACTTATGCTGACGCGGGAATCAGGATATTTTGCCACGGCCTTCTGCCGAGATTATATGGGCAAAATAGCAGATGATCACAGGGTCGATGCTGAGTTCCATAAACTTGCCCGCCGGGCGGCTGAGGAACCGGCCGATTTTCTTCTCCATCGAGATTTTCAGTCGAGAAATCTTCTGGTGCATGATGACAGGGTGCGAATCATAGATTATCAGGGCGCCCGTTTCGGTCCTCTTGGTTACGATCCGGCTTCTCTTCTGATTGATCCTTATGCGGGTCTGACATGTGAGTCTCGGGAAAGACTGCTTGTTTATTATATGCAGAGAATTGCAGAGCGTGTTCCAATGAATCGTGAACGTTTTCTGCAGGGGTATTATTGTCTGGCCTTGCAGCGCAATCTGCAAATACTGGGCGCCTTTGCTTTTTTGCATCAGAAAAAAGGAAAGGTTTTTTTTGAACGCTTTATTCTGCCTGCGGTACTTTCCCTTGCAAGAATGTTACATGAACCACAAGGGAAAGACTATCCTGTCCTGGCAGGCCTGGTTGAAGAATTGAGAGAAAAGCTTGAAAAAGCACAATTTATCCAAATGGATGACGAGTTATGAAAAATTCAAGCTGCCCCCTTGTTGCGCTTGTCGGCCGTCCCAACGTAGGCAAATCGACCCTGTTTAACAGGGTGATCAGGTCCAGGAAAGCAATTGTTGATTCGACCCCCGGTGTGACGCGTGATCGTCATTATGAAAAGGTGAACTGGAACATGCGTCAGTTTATTCTCATTGATACCGGAGGCATTGAGCTTGACCGGGATGAACCAATGAGCGGCTTGATCCAGCAACAGACCAGCATGGCCATGGAGGAAGCGGATATTATCGTCCTGCTTCTTGACGCAAAGGGGGGGCTGCTTGCAGAAGATTATGAAGTGGTTAAAATGCTGAGGCGCATTGATAAACCAATTTATCATGTGGTCAATAAGGTTGACGCAACCGATAAAGAGGACACGCTGCTTGCACCATTTTATGAACTTGGTGTTGACAGCCTCTGGCCCATTTCCGCCGAGCATGGTCTGGGAGTCAATGATTTTCTGGACAATCTGGTCGGTGCCATGTCTTTTTCAGATGAAAGAGAGGATATTCCTGAAAATACCATCAGGATTGCCTGCATCGGCCGGCCTAATGTGGGAAAGTCTTCTCTGATCAACCGCCTGCTTGGCCAGGATCGCATGGTGGTTTCCAGTATTCCCGGTACGACCCGCGATTCGGTGGATACCCTTCTTGAACAAAACGGCCAAAATTATCTATTGATTGATACGGCAGGCATCAGGCGTAAGGGCAAGGTGCAGGATAAACTTGAAAAATTCAGTGTCATGCGGGCCCTGTCTTCCATGGAGGAATGTGATATAACATTGCTGCTTGTCGATGCCGGGGAAGGGATCACCGAGCAGGATACCAAAGTTATAAGCTACGCCCTGGAGCGGGGCCGGGCCTGCCTGATACTGGTCAACAAATGGGATCTTGTCTCGGGGGACAAAAAACAACAGAAATGGGTTCTTGATGAGGTGGCAATCGCCACCCGTTTTATGGAATATGCACCTGTTTTGAAAATTTCAGCCATGACCGGCGCAGGCGTCAAACGGATTTTACCCGCTCTTGACACTTTGTATAAACAGTATAACCGGGAATTTACCACCAATAGCCTGAATCGGGTTCTCAGGAAGGCCGTTGAGGCCCATACCCCCCCCCTGCATAAGGGAAGGAGACTCAAATTTTACTATACCACCCAGGTGGCACGTAAACCTCCAACCTTTATCATCTTTGTCAATTATCCCAAAGGAGTACATTTTTCATACCACCGTTTTCTGATGAACCAGTTCAGGGAAGGTCTCGACCTTGATCAGGTACCGGTGCGGGTGCTGTTCCGGGAGAGACAGCGGAAAAAATACGGTTGACAGGGGGAATGAATCTCTATGATTTTTGTAACTAT
>DAOUUW010000175.1 GCA_030667965.1 Deltaproteobacteria bacterium | reverse complement strand
GATCTACTAAAAATCGTGCAGGAAATCATTGCCGACAACCCCGGCCAGGCAGCGGATTTTAAAGCCGGCAAAACCAAACTCATGGGCTTCTTCGTCGGTCAGCTCATGAAAAAAACAAAGGGCAAAGCCAATCCCCAAATAGCCAACGAGCTGTTTAACAAGGAATTGGGCAAATAATTTTTCATGTTTTTTCGTGGCTAAAAACAATCCTCCCAACAAGACCGAAGGCCACCGCAAGCGCCTGCGCGACAAATTTGCCAATCGTGGTATCGACGCCTTAAACGACGATGAGGTCCTTGAACTTCTCCTTACCCTGGGAACGCCGCGCCGGGACTGCAAGGACAGCGCTAGGCTTCTGCTGAAACAGTTTGGCGATCTTGCCGCTGTGCTTGAGGCCACGCCCTTTGAATTGCGGCAGGTACAAGGTATCGGTCCGCAGAACTCTTTTTCCATCCACTTTATCCAGAGCGTTGCCCGGCGCTATCTCGGCCAGCGCCTACAGCACAAAAACTATCTGCGCTCCTCACGAGAAGTAGCGGATTTCCTCATCCACTCCATGCGGGATCTAAAGAAAGAGGTCTTTCAGGCCATCTTTCTTGATGCCTCATTCGGCATCATTGACACCAAGATTCTGTTTGAAGGAACCCTTGCGGTAAACACCATCTATCCCAGGGAATTTATCAGAATGATTTTCGACCATCATGCTGCAGCAGTTGTCATTGCCCACAATCATCCCTCCGGTAGCCAGCAGCCCTCCGCAGCGGACCGTAAACTGACCAGAAACCTCTATCTTGCCTGCGCCATCATGGAAGTTCAGCTTCTCGACCACCTTATCATCGGCGCTGATGACCGCCCCTTTAGCTTTGCCGACCACGGCATCATGGAGGAAATAAAACAGGAATGCCTCCCTCTTTTATAAAAGATCCTGCAGGAAACGCAGGAGACAAAAAGGCGACAATCTATCTGCACATCCCTTTTTGTAAATCAAAATGCCATTACTGCTCGTTTAACTCCTACGCAGGGAGAACAAATGAAATTGGCGATTATTTCAAGGCCCTGAACAGCCAGATGCGTGACATGGCTGCCCAGCCATGGAGCCAGAATCGCTCTTTTTTCTCCCTGTATATCGGCGGCGGCACCCCCACCATCTGCGACAGCGCCCTGCTTGCCGACCTTATCAAAAATTGCCTGCGCCTTTTTCACTTTACCGATCATCCTGAAATCACGGTTGAAACAAATCCAAACACCATCTCTACAGAAAAACTCTACTCTCTTGTGCAGACCGGAGCAAACAGGCTGAGCATCGGCGTTCAGTCATTTTCCAATAGCCTGCTGCTGTCCCTTGGGCGCAGCCACACGGCAGATGAGGCAAAACATGCCTTTACCATGGCTCGTCAGGCGGGATTTACCAATATCAGCATGGATCTCATGTACGGCCTGCCCGGCCAAACTCTGCAGGAATGGCGGCACAGCCTTGAGATAGCCACTTCTCTTGACCCTGAACATCTTTCCCTTTATGAGTTAATGGTTGAAGAGGGTACACCCATGGCTGCAAAGATAAAAGGAGGGGGTGCGTTCCTTCCGGGAGAAGATGACGTGGCCGACATGGAGGAGCTAACAGCCTCGCTTCTCGCAGCAAAAGGATTAAAGCGCTACGAAATATCTAATTTTGCCAAACCGGTTTTTACCTCTCAACACAACATTCATTACTGGCAGAACCTTTCCTGGATCGGTATGGGCGCAGGTGCTACAGGCTCCCTGTCAGGCATAAGAATGACCAATGTCCCTGATCCGGCTACTTACATTGAAAACATCAGGAACAAACAAAATCCATATAGCGAAATGGAATGCCTCTGCCGACAGAGCCGCTTCAGAGAAACGGTGATAATGGGACTGAGAATGATCGAGGGAATCCGAATTGATGATCTGGAAAAACGCTTTGCCATGGGACTGGAAGCATATTACGGGGACACCCTTAAAGAACTGACAGAACAAAAATTACTCGAAATTTCAAACGGTTTCCTTCGCCTGACAGCCGCTGCCCTGACTGTCGCCAACCAGGTGCTGGCCCGCCTCGTCTAAGATGACGATATCAACACTGTGCTCAGCCCGAACAAACTGTCTTCCACCGATAAGCGAGTCTCCGAGACATCGAGAACCATGCGTAAAATTGGCTTGCGAAATTCGCCATGAAGACTATAATAATTTTCTCGCAATTTCAGCTCCAAAAGCTGTTCCTGCAAGCCGCATCACCCATACGCGCCCGTAGCTCAGCTGGATAGAGCAACGGACTTCTAATCCGTAGGTCGCAGGTTCAAATCCTGCCGGGCGTACCAGTTATTTCAAGCACTTAGCTCTTTATGGGTTAAGTGCTTTTTTGTTTGGTTAGATGCCGGTTCTATGAAAAAAGGTATTTTTTGACATTGTCAATTCACCCTACTCCCCGCCAAACACCAGCACCGAAACCTCCCCAGGCCATTTCGATACAGCAAAATAAAATGCCTTTCCACCCGTCTGCGGGGCCCTCTGCGCCATTTCCGGCACCGGGACATACCAGTAGTCCTCTTGGCCGCCTTTCAGTGTCCAATAGCAGGTACCTGTCGGGAAGGTGTCAGTGACCTGGTTGGCTGGCAGAAACTGCTGAGCGTGATATTTATGGGCCAGGGCTATGGCTTCAGATTTGTTGATCATAGATATTTTATTTATCAATACGTAGGTTGGCAATTTAATAATGAAATATAATCCCAACCCTTCATTTATGCTTCAGCTTTTATTTGTGGAAAAGAAACATTCCACCTGAATATTGATTTGTTTTTCTCATCACGGTCAAACCGTATAATATATCCGTTGCCCCTATATTCGCCTATAAATGGGGCATCATGTCTAAATCGGGATATTGTAAATTGAATATTAGCATCACCAATCTTTAACTTAATGTTTTTTGCTGTAATATTAAGAGGGTCTGTATTTCCTCTGGCTTGAAAGCCAGTGCCCTCTTGAGATTGAAGCACATTGGTGCAATCAGCAGTATTAGCGACAGGAGCATAAGCTAACATTCTCTCTCCAAGAATTTTGCATAATTCTCGTGCTTTACTAAAGGTCAAGGTCTTGCATAAATTCAAGTGTTTTTCAATTCTTGATAATATTTCAGCATCAGAAATGAATAACATTGAGCTATTTTGTAGAAAGTATTGGCAGGGAATATAGATGGCTTCATGAGTATTATCATCTCGTCTTGTATTTACTGCTGATGTTAATGAAACTGACAGCCCAGGGATTTCAAAATGAGCATGTGCTATTAAATTGTGGCGTAATTCTAACAATGCATCGATAATTTCATTATCGAAATACTCGCTTTTGAGTAGATATTTTGTTGATACATGTTCTCTTTTCCCTTTTTCAAGTTCGTTCGGCATAAAGGGAGTGCTGTAATCAACCAAGATGGCTTTTGTGAAAGCGGACTTTGCCATAGCTGATAAATCTCCCGATGTCATGCAATATTCTTTTGCTGTCTCATGAGCTATTAAAAAGGTGTCAAAACAGAAAGCAAGATTTCTGAGTTGCTTGACTATATGCTTAATCTCTTCTTGATATTGTTTGGTTGCTGTGTCCTTGTCATACATAACTGAGAATTTACCATATATTTCCAAAATGATACTGAATCACCAACCTCACCCATTCACAGCATCAGCCAGCTTCGACCCTGCCTTAAACTTCACCACGGTCTTTGCCGGGATATTGATGGCCTTGCCGGTCTGAGGGTTACGGCCAGTCCTGGCGGCCCTCTCTGCTGCGGAGAAAATACCAAATCCAATCAGGGTGACATTCTCTCCCTTCTGACGGCAGAAATATATGCCGGACACCTTGTCAAAAAAAACTATACTGGCAGACCAAACCCCGCAGACCGTTTAATTACTCAATTTTCGGGGATATTTCCATGCGACCGCAGAACAGCAGATAACACTCCGAAAGTTGAGGTACTAACAATACAGGGTGTTAATTTCGTATTAGGCATCTTTGTATTTACCTTACCTCAGCCTTTCAACACGGACAGCTTCACGAACTCCGTCAACTTGCATTTTCCAACCGGAACCTGAGTTGTAAATCAGAACGTTCGGCATATAAGCATAGTGGTATTCATAATGGTACTGGGTTTGTTGCCAGATTTGCCCATTCACCAATTTGACAATCGTCTCCCCGTCCCAACCTTCAAATTCTCCATCTATGCGAGTTTCAATGACAGATCCGGAAGGTACAGGTGCACCACCATTCCCTCGGGCAGGTTGCCGGGCAGGTCGTTGATCTTGGCTGAACATTTGTTGCTCTGCCAGCAGCATCGCTTTATGACGTGGCTGTCCCAGATTGATAAAATGATCACGCCACTTCATAAATGTAGCAAAAAGATTATCATCAGAGACAATTTCAGGGTGCCGCTGTTGAATGGCATTTGTGGTAGCGTCAATTAGTGACTCTGAACTTTTTTCAACACGCTTGCCTGCAGCCCCCGAGTTTGTCCATACCTTCTTACCATTTTCATCAATATAACTTTCCAATGAATCAGATAAACTGCAATGTGGTGAAAACAGAATAAAAACTATTAAAATAACAATTAATTTCATGGTGTTACCTGTTTTTCTTGGTTTGCACAAATCGGGCAATATCTTCTTGTTGTGCACGAAAAATCCAATTGCACCTTGCCTCGCTACACCCCTCCAACACCTCACGCATACGCATTATGCTCTGCATCCGCATATTGCATAAACACATGCTCAAAAACCAACCCTGCCTTCACCTCAACATCCTCCGGAGTGTAAGCGTCAGGTAGCCCGGTCTGTTCGTCCCACAAAAAGTCTTTGATAAAAGTTTTTACCGCCGCCTTGGTGGCTTCCTTCTCCCGCCACTGGTCAACCTTCAGCTTTTCACTCTTCAGCCTGAAAAGGAGATCCTTAGCCACTTGTTTGATCTTGTCCCGGGCCTTCGGCTTTGAAATATCTGGTTTAAGCAGCAGATCAAAAAGTGCCAGGTATTCTTCATCAAGCCCTTCTCTCACAGCACGTTTTTCTTCTTCATCCATTTCATCGACGAATTTCAAAAGCGCAGCAAAAGTTTCTTCAATGGTAATGCGATCCTTCTCCTTGTTGTACTCTTCGATGATTTCTTTGTACCGGATATAAAAATCAGTTCGGAGAGGGTTCTTGGCAATCATGCGTTTCAGCTTTTTTTCTACCTGGTCTTTCAGACTTTGCACTGCGGTATTCTTGCCAGGGAATTTCCTGAACTCCTCCTTGAGTTTCTCAAAATCAATCTTACTGATGTCGTATATCTTATTCTTATCTTCTGGATCAACATCGATGTCCGGCACGATGGCCTTGTCAATCACATCATGCAGATCCCTGATAACTTCGGAGATGTCGGCCTTGTCTCGGTCATCCTGCAATTTCTTATAGACAATATCAATGATGGCCTGGTCATTTTTGTATTCATTAACAGCCGGTATTGTGAGGCATGATTTGAATTTGACAAACACAGTCCTGGCGAGAATCTCAAACCGTTTACGGGTTTCTTCACTCTGGTTGATAATCTCCTTGGCTTCCTTGATAGCAGCAATCTTCTCAAAGCCGGTCTTCTCGTTGATGACATCCAGTTTAAACCCACGATCCGCAACAAACTTTTTGGTAAAAGTTATTGCCTCTGCAAGTTCGGCCAGTAATTCTTCTTCTGGTTTAACCGGTGGATCTGGGCCTTCACCGCCGCCACCCGTATCACCGCCGCCAAAGGTGGCCAATGCCTGCCGAAGGTTCTTCAGGATGCCGCAGTAATCGATAATAAGACCGTTATTCTTTCCCTCATAAACCCGGTTTGCCCTGGCTATTGCCTGCATAAGGGTGTGCATTAGGGGACGTTGTTGTTTAGTATGCAAAAAAATATTGACATATCAATGAGACACCTGCATAAATGCATATTATGCCACGCTGTCCACGATTAGATATACCAGGTGCCTTGCACCACATTATGATACGAGGAAATGACAGGTCCGATATTTTTCGTGATGATGAGGACAAGCGTAACTTTTTACAAAAACTCGAAGAATTGATCCTCGATTCTGGAAGTCAGATTTTTGCATGGACATTGATGACGAATCACATGTTTTATGTGGAGCTCCACAT
>DAOUUW010000073.1 GCA_030667965.1 Deltaproteobacteria bacterium | reverse complement strand
TCTGGCCGATGATGCCGCCTGCGCTCTGTCGGGCACCATCCTTGTCTACGATGCCTTTGATGAGGTACTGGAACTTTCCAGGACAAACGATGCGGCCAAAAAAGTCATTGAAAGCTGGGCCAAAGCCGAATGGTTCACCGCTAAAGAGGGGTTAGCGGAAAAAATCACTGTTAAAGCCTTTAAAGTGGAAGGTGAAATCAACACGGATGACTTTTCACCGGCCGGTGACGCATGGAGCCGTCCCGATATCCCCCTCCACGCCCTGGCCATGGGTAAGAGCCGTTTTCCAGGCGGTATAGATGAAATGGCGGCCTGGCGGGCTGAAGGACACCAGCTGGCCTTTGTCGGCGATGTTGTCGGCACCGGCTCTTCCCGCAAGTCGGCCTGCAACTCTGTTCTCTGGTATATTGGCGAAGATATTGCCTGCGTGCCGAACAAGCGCCGGGCAGGCGTAATCATCGGCAGCGCAATTGCCCCTATCTTTTTCAATACAGCCGAAGACTCTGGTTCTCTTCCCCTGCGTATGGATGTCAGCGCCATCAAACACGGCGATATCATCACCGTCCATACGAAAAAAGGAGAAGTGACCAATGAAGCAGGTGAGCGCATTTCCTCCTTTGACCTCAAACCGAGTACACTGACAGATGAATACCGGGCCGGCGGCCGTATCCCGCTAATTATCGGCCGCGCCCTTACAACCAAAGCTCGCCAAGCCCTTGGCATGCCCGAAGCGGATATATTTACCCAATCGGAAAATCCCACTCCAAAAAAAGGGCAGGGATATACCCAGGCCCAGAAAATCATAGGTCGGGCCAGTGGTGTGGAAGGGGTTCTTCCCGGCACCGCCTGTGAGGCAAAGATGACCACCGTTGGCTCCCAGGACACCACCGGCCCCATGACCGCTGATGAATTAAAGGAGTTAGCCTGCCTTCATTTCCTGGCTCCCATGTTCATGCAGTCTTTTTGCCATACTGCCGCCTATCCCAAGGCCTCCGATATACAGATGCATAATACACTTCCCGCTTTTATAAGCGAACGGGGCGGCGTGACATTAAAGCCTGGTGACGGTGTCATCCATACCTGGCTGAACCGTCTGCTGGTGCCGGACACAGCAGGTACGGGCGGGGATTCCCATACCCGTTTTCCGGTCGGCATGAGTTTTCCGGCCGGCTCGGGACTGGTTGCCTTTGCCGGAGCCCTTGGCTTCATGCCCCTGGACATGCCGGAATCCGTTCTGGTGCGTTTTAAGGGTGAGTTGAGCCCCGGTATCACCTTGCGTGATCTGGTCAATGCCATTCCCTATTTTGCCATTAAAAAAGGCATGTTGACCGTGCCGAAGAAAAATAAAATCAATGTTTTCAACAGCCGCATTCTGGAAATGGAAGGACTGCCGAATCTCTCTGTTGAGCAGGCTTTTGAGTTGACCAATGCAACGGCGGAACGCAGCGCGGCCGCCTCCTGTATTGCCCTTTCGGAAGAAAAAGTCAGTGATTTCATGCGTTCCAATGTAGCCTTGATGAAAAAAATGATTGAAAACGGGTACCAGGACGCAGATACCCTGCAAAAACGCATTGAGGCCGTGGAAGAGTGGTTAAAAGACCCGCAGCTTCTTAAAGCCGATGCAAACGCGGAATACGCTGAAATAATGGAGATTGATCTGGCCGACATCACCGAACCCATCCTGGCCTGTCCCAATGACCCCGATGATGTTAAACTTCTCTCCGAGGTGGCGGGTACCAGGATAGACGATGTCTTTATCGGCTCCTGCATGACCAATATTGGCCACTACCGTGCCGCCGCCGAGATATGGCGCGGCCGATCCTTCAACACCTCCCTGCGCACCTGGATATGCCCACCCACCCGTATGGACCGGCAGAAGCTGAAAGATGAAGCCCTGTTTCCTATTTACAGCGCAGTGGGGGCACGGGTAGAAATTGCCGGTTGCTCGCTTTGCATGGGAAACCAGCAAAGGGTGCCTGATGGGGGCAATGTGTTTGCCACAAGCACCCGTAACTTTGATAATCGCATAGGAAACAATACCAGAGTCTTTCTCGGCAGCGCCGAACTGGGAGCAGTCATTTCCACCCTGGGAAAAATCCCCACCAAGGAAGAATACATGCAGGTATTCACGGAAAAAGTGCTACCAAAAAAAGAACAAATCTACAGCTACCTGCAGTTTGATGAGATATACGGGTAGATTATTTAAAATACCGATAAAAAAGACGCCTCGAAGGAGGCGGCTTTTTTATTCCCTGACCCGTGCGAATGTCAGAACATCCACCTGACCGGCCCCGGCATCCAGCAACACCCCGGCGCATTCATCCACAGTGGTTCCTGTGGTGAAGACATCATCGACAAGTAAAACATTTTTCCCCATCAGACTTTGTGAATTTCTTACAGCAAAGGCGTTTCTCATATTTTTTCGTCTATGAACCCCGTTTAAACCTGTCTGCGGTATGGTGTCCTTTATCCGAACAAGCGTATCTTTTTTTATTGCATGCTTCCTGTCAGGGAAAAAAGCGTTTGCCAGCAAAAGGGCCTGGTTAAAACCACGGTGACGCAGGCGGTTCACATGCAGGGGAACGGGAATGATATAATCGGCATCAGCTAGAGGGGAGCACACAGAGCTATGTTCCATCATTTTTTGAAACGTCTTGAGGGCAGCCCTTCTACCTCCGTACTTCAATGAAAAAAGGGCCTTTGCCACCGTATCGTTGTAGATGACGGCTGCCCTTGCCCTGGTAAAATTCCATTTTTTTCGTAAACAGACCGAACAGAGATGATTTTCACCTGTCTGATACATTATACCGCAGCACGGGCAAAGCGGTTCTTCAAGAAATTTTATTTCATGCAGACAGTCCGGACAAAAAAGAAGGACGGATTGGGGCAGCGGTGCTTTACAGTAAAGACAATAGGGGGGAAAACAGAGTTCTGCCAGGCCCTGAATAAGCGAAGCCTGCACGGTTATTTTTCTTAATATTGAATTCATACAGCCAAAATGTTAGTTTTTTCCCATATGGATCTTTGCAGTTTTACTTCTTTTTAAAGGAATATCATGAAATCCATTCTTTTTGCAGCCATATCTTTTCCGGTGGGAATTGTTGTTTTAAAAAAAATTTCCCGCACAAGCTCCTGCACTCCATGACTCATTCTCTATGGATCCATAGGTATGGGTCTTTTAACTTATTATCTACTGAATAAATTTCTCTAAGACCCCTTTTCCCCTATAAACCTTTCGCAGATTACCTGACTTATGAAAGTAAAAAACCGCCATTTCCGCACAATCCGGCCTGATCCCGATGATAAAAAGAACATACAGATAATAGACCAGCGTCATCTTCCCCATCGTTTTATTATTGAGGACCTGCGCACTGTTGATGATTTTTGCACCGCTATCCATGACATGCATGTCAGAGGAGCCGGTTTAATCGGTGCAACAGCAGGATTTGCAATGTACTGCGCTGTTCTGTCCGCCCCGGAAGAGGGTTTTGACTATATCACAGCTTCTTCGCAAAAACTTCTTCAAACACGGCCCACGGCAAAAAATCTGGCCTGGGCTGTGGAAAGGCAGCTGCGCGAAATTGCAAAAGGAGAAAACAGGCAGGACCGTATCAACATATCTTTTCAAACCGCCTGTGATATAGCTGATGAAGATGCCGAATTCTGTAGAAAAATAGGTGAACACGGCCTTGAAATAATAAAAGGGATAAGTAGGAAAAAAAAGGGAGAGCCAGTCAATATTCTTACCCACTGCAATGCCGGCTGGCTTGCCTTTGTTGATTACGGTTCGGCAACAGCGCCTATCTATGCCGCCCATCACGCGGGCGTAAAAGTGCACGTCTGGGTGGACGAAACACGCCCCTGGCTGCAGGGAGCCCGCCTGACCACCTGGGAACTTGCGGAAGAGGATGTTCCGCATACCCTGATTACCGATAATACCGGCGGCCATCTCATGCAGCATGGCATGGTTGACATGGTCATTGTCGGCACAGACAGAACAACCTTTACCGGTGATGTGGCCAATAAAATAGGAACCTATCTCAAAGCCCTTGCCGCCTATGACAACAAAATTCCTTTTTATGTGGCCCTGCCTTCATCTACCTTTGACTGGGAAATAGAGGATGGTATCAAAGAAATCCCCATAGAAGAACGGTCCGGTGATGAGATCAATTACGTCACCGGTCTCACAGGTGAAAACAAGCTTGAAACAGTCCTTGTTCCAACGAAAAATACCAGGTCTGTTAATTACGGATTTGATGTCACCCCGGCCCGCCTCGTTACAGCGCTCATCACGGAAAGAGGGGTGGTTAGGGCTGAAAGGAAAGAAATTTTGAAGATGTATCCTGAGAAAAAAAGTGAAAAGTGAAAAAATAATAATTACCGCAGTAATTGAGAGTCAATAGAAAAATGTATCTATTTTAGAGAGTTACCTCCATACACTCAATAACCGTATCATGAAAAAGAGGCCTGAACTGTCTTATCCTGGTATTTTCCCGTGATGGATGAACACGATTTGTCAGCAGGACAATCACCAACTCCCGTTCCGGATCAATCCAGAATGAGGTGCCTGTAAAGCCCAGATGACCAACACTGTGCCGGCTTATGTATTTCCCGGCTGATGATCCTTTTTCCGAGGGAGTATCAAAACCAAGGGCCCAGCTGCTTTCCGGTACAACATTCTGTCTTTTAAAAAAATTTTTCACCACTGTTGTTGAAAAATTTGGATGGCATACCCCATCCAGCCACACATCCAGCAGAAAAGAAGTAAGAAAAAGCACACTTTCCATATCAGCAAAAAGACCGGCATGGCCGCAAACTCCACCCATTGTCCAACAGTTATCATCATGCACTTCCCCTGAAAGAACTTTTTTTCTCCAAAGACAATCTTCTGTTGCCGCAAAATTTTTTTTACTTTTCTGCAAGGGGTTAAATATAATTTTTTCCGCAAGTCCGATGGGGGTCATCACCTTTTCCCGTACGTATTCAGAAAGGTATCGACCGGATTTTATTTCTATGATTTCTCCCAGCAGTATAAAACCAAGATCACTGTACAAAGCGCGAGAGGCAACCGGATAGGCAAGATCCTGCTGTAAAATACTCTCCAGCAATACTCGTTTTCTGTTGATTTGATCAACATGAACCAGCTCTCTGTAAAAGGGACGATAATCTGCCAGGCCGGAACAGTGATTTAACAGATGAAACAGGGTGATCTCTTTTTTATCTTCAGGTACGTCCCTTTCAAGAAGAGAAGGAAGTGTTTCAGTAAGGGCTATTTTTTTTTCCTGCAGCAGGCAGAGAAGGGCAAGGGTCGTTGCGAGGGGTTTTGTCAGGGAAGCCAGATCAAAAATTGTCTTTTTTTCTAATTTTTCCGGACTGGGGAAAAGAGATCGATGGCCGTATACGGCTGAAAATGATTTTTTTTGTTTTCTTAAATAAATACCTATTGCAGCACCGGGAAAAATATCCTCATTGATTGCTTTTTCAATGATATTTTTTATCGTAAAATCATCAACAAACAAAGACATAAGTCAATTAATAAAGACCTTTTTATACTCCTTCAGGTTTTCCAGGGCAATACCACTGCCCTTGACAATGGCAAGAAGAGGATCATCGGTTACCGTACATTTTATCTTTGTTTCACTTTCTATCAATTTATCAAGTCCCTTTAATAGAGAGCCGCCGCCTGCCATAAAAATACCTTCATCATAAATATCTGTGACCAGTGCATCGGGAGTTTTTTCAAGGGCCCGTTTTACCGCTTCCACAACCGCCCTGGTTGGATTTTCAATGGCTGCTCTAATTTCCTCGGGAGCAAGCGTAATTTCTTTGGGATTATTTGTGACTGCATCCTTGCCGATCAATGTATACGGTTCAATCGGCACATCAAAGGCTGATCCAGCTTCAATCTTACATTTTTCCGCCGTATTTTCTCCAATATATATTTGATGTTTTTGTAAAAGATAGCGAATAATGGATTCGTTAAATTCATCTCCGGCCACTCTTATTGACTGACAATATGCTACTGATGACATTGTTATAACGGCAACTTCCGTTGTACCTCCGCCAATATCAATAATGAGCCTGCCTCTGTTTTTACTTATATCAAATCCTGCTCCAATTGCCGCGGCCATGGGTTCTTCAATGAGGTACACCTTGCCGCATCCTACTTCTTCAGCTGCATCAATAACGGCTTTTTTTTCAACCTGGGTGATGCCGCTGGGAACACATATGACAACGTTCGGTTTAAAAAAACGACTCATTTTCTGAATTTTCAAAAAAAAATGGCGTATCATTGCCTGTGTAATAACAAAATCGGCAATAACACCGTCTTTTAAAGGACGTTGCGCTTTGATATGACGTGGAGTTTTACCAATATATTTTTTGGCATCCGTACCAACAGCTAATATTTTTTTTGAATCTTTATTATAGGCTACAACTGATGGCTCATTTAATACAACACCCGATCCTTTTACATAAATAAGGGTATTTGCCGTACCAAGGTCCATAGCCATATTTTTAGAAAATAATGAAGAAAATTTAAACATGATCTTTTTTAGATAAATATTCCTTATAAAATAAATTACTTAATACTTTTAAAGTATTTTTTTCTTTAAATGTCCAAATATCATTTGATTTTTTTATATATAAAAGAACACCTTTTTTGTTATTTTTATCATTTATAGGAAAACCTAGAAAATTATCAAATTCCAATTTTGAATTTTTATTTAAAACAAAAAAATTATTTCCTTTATCTGTCTTTTCTATAAATAATTCTTTATTATTATTTATAATCCAATTTACAAATCCAGAATTATCAATTTCTTTATCATAAATAATATTTTTAAATATTATATTTTTATTTTGACAATAACCTATATTTATAAGTTCATCTTCGATAAGAAAAATTCCAATATACAAATCGAGTTTATTTATTAATAAATAAAAAAAATCTTTAATAAATAATTTTTTTATTTTTGTTTTAATAATAATTTCATCAAAATCAAGAGATAAGGAAAGAAGAGAATTTATTATATTTTTTTCAATAATTTCTTGCTCTGAATATATAATTGAGACTAAAATATCAGACATCTGAATTAAAATTTTTTCTTTCTCTTCAGTAAATATATAGCTCTTCTTACTGTCAACGCACAATATCCCGTTCTTGACAGGAAGAGGGATAGCAAGAAATGATTTTATTTCCTCATTTTTATCGTAAAATTTTAAGGTGGTGGCATCTCTTTTATCAAAATAGGTTGCTACGACTGATTTCTGCTCTCGTAATACCCAACCAATAATACCTTCTCCTTTTTTTATAGTACATTTTTTTTTTATATTATTACTCAGTGAATAAGAAGAGAAAAGAGTAACGCTCTCCCGGTCGTCTTCAGAGGCCAGAAAAAGACAGGTCGTATACGCTTCCATAATGTTACTGATAAGTTCTATGAAGGCATTTATGCGAGGCGTTGTTTTATTGAGATTAAGCTTCTTTTTTTTCATTTTTTAACTAACTAATATTACTATCATTTTTTATGCTTTTCACATAGTATAAAAACAGGTATTTACATGTTAAAATCATTGAATTTTTTTGCTTTTTAAGCTACAATTTCTATTGTGTTTTTTCTTTCTTTTACTGACTTTTTTTCAATATGTTTATTTGCTTTTAGTAAATTGTTTATAACTTCATTTTCTTTTTTTCTTCACTTTTTATAAAAAAGTTTTTTTTTATAAAAACAATAGTTATATTAAAAAGTTAAGTTAGTTATAAACTTTACAACAGATTTAATAATAATAATATATTTTTTAATTAGAAGAATTATTTTTAAACTTCCTCGGTTGAAAACAAACTCTTCTTATTCAAAATTTAAAAGGATATATCATGTCTCTTGTTCTTAATGTTGCCAGAGAAGATTTCTTAAAAGCTCTTTCTTCTGTACAAAATGTTATAGGCAAACCGGGAACCATCGCTATTTTATCAAATATTCAGTTGCGAACTGAAAATGATGCGCTTGAATTAACCGGAACAGATCTTGAGATAGGCATACGTCAAACTATTCCTGCTGAAATCCTTTCCCAGGGCAGCCTTACTTTGCCGGCAAAAAAACTTTTTGAAATAGTAAGGGAATCTAACTCCGACCATATTCATTTGGAAGAAAGAGATAATTATTGGGTTAGAATTATAGCCGATTCAAGTGATTATAATCTAGCCGGCATGGCAAGTGATGATTTTCCCTCTTTTCCCGACCATAAACCGGAATCTCTCATTGCAGTTAATGCTGATGATCTCGTAGATATCATAGAAAAAACTATTTTTTCTGTTGCAAGCGACACGGAAAGTAACTTTACCCTGACCGGTGTTCTGGTTGAAAGGGAAGAGAAGGAAGATAAAAATTATTTTCGCATGGTTTCTTCGGATGGACATAGACTCTCTCTTATGAAAAAAGAAATAAGTGGTGATTCTTCTGTTTTTAAACTGGAAAAAACAACCATTATTCCGCGAAAAGGGGTGCAGGAAATAAAGAAATTTTGTGAAAACCATGAAAATGTATTGATAGGTTTTGAAGAAAAACAGGCTGTTTTAAAGGCTGATCATGCTATTTTAATAATCCGTTTAATGAACGGTGATTTTCCTGATTTCAGAAATCTTTTACAATTTATTGATAAGGATAAATACATTGATTTTGATAGAAAGATTCTCCTTAATACCATGCGGCGCTTGAATCTTTTTACAGAAGACAAGTTTAATGTTGTGCAATGCTTTATTGAAAAAAATAAAATAACTTTCACTTCGCAGAATATGGATTTAGGCAGTGCCAAGGAAACGCATGAAATTGAATATTCCGGAGAAGAAATAAAACTTGGTTTTAACGGGAAGTATTTTATCGACTCATTGAATGCGATGACCAGTGAAACAATAAAACTTTTTATTTCAGGAAAAGATAAACCGTGTCTTATTTATTCGGAAAATGAGCCTGATTTTATAAGTATAATTATGCCAATGGAGATTTAACAAATATCGTATCTATTCAGCTGCACTTCACCTGCGCACAGGTAAGCGGAGCGGAGCGGAGACTCCGATCAAGCCTGTCTTACATAGCATTAGTATGCTGCGACAGGCTGCCTGTGCGCATCTAAAGCACATCTGAACAGATACATTCGGTGTTTTTCGTCACTTTTCGGCATTAAGCTGAATAGATACCAAATCTCATAACATTATCTCTCAAAGAGGAATAATTTTGACAGAAGAAAACAGCGACTATGGTGCTGAACAGATAAAGGTTCTTTCCGGGCTTGAAGGCGTGCAGAAAAGACCGTCAATGTATATTGGCAATACCGGAGAAGGCGGTCTGCATCATCTGGTTTATGAAGTTGTCGATAACAGTATTGATGAAGCCCTGGCAGGATACTGCTCCTTTATTAAAGTAACGTTTCATAATGACGGATCTGTATCAGTAGAGGACAATGGACGGGGAATACCAGTTGAAAAACATCCCACGGAAAATGTATCAGCCCTGGAACTGGTAATGTGTACCCTGCATGCCGGCGGAAAATTTGATCATTCAACCTATAAGGTTTCAGGCGGTTTGCATGGGGTGGGTGTATCCGTTGTAAATGCCTTAAGCGAATGGGCAAGAGCCCTAATAAAGAGAAACGGTCACATCTATGAACAGATATACAGATTCGGAATAAAAGATGGTGAGGTTAAAATCACCGGTGATACGACACAAAACGGCACAACCATAACTTTTCAACCTGATAAAAAAATATTTTCGGAAACAACGGATTTTAAGTACGATATCATCCAGACCAGACTGCGGGAACTCGCTTTTTTAAATAAAGGGGTAAAAATTCTTTTAAAAGATGAAAGAAGCGGCGCTGAAGATGAATTTCACTATAAAGGCGGTCTTGTATCTTTTGTCGAGTATCTCAACAGAAATAGAACAGTTGTTAACACAAACCCTATTTATTTTGCTGGAGAAAAAGACAATGTTCAGGTTGAAATTGCCTTCCAGTATTATGATGGTTTTTCTGAACGGCTTTTTGCTTTTGTAAATAATATAAATACAAAAGAAGGGGGAACCCATGTAACCGGATTCAGGGGAGCCCTGACAAAATGCATAAACCGTTATGCAACGGATGATATTGTACCGAAAAATCTGCAGGAAAAGATGGGTGGGGATGACGTCAGGGAAGGAATAACCTGTATTATTTCCGTCAGGGTGCCCAACCCGCAGTTTGAAGGACAGACAAAGACCAAACTTGGCAACAGTGAAGTAAGGACGATAGTTGAATCAATCTGCCATGAAAAGCTGACCATTTATCTTGAACAGAATCCTCAGGAAGCCAAAAAAATTCTCTCCAAGGCAGTGGATGCGGCCAGGGCCAGGGAAGCAGCAAGAAGGGCCAAGGAACTGAGCCGTAAAAAAGGGTCTGGGCTTGATCTGCTCATGGCCGGCAAACTGGCTGAATGCCAGAGTAAAAAACCGGAAGAGCGCGAGATATTTCTGGTTGAGGGAGATTCAGCAGGCGGCAGTGCCAAACAGGGAAGGGACAGGGCTTATCAGGCCATTCTTCCCCTGCGGGGCAAGATTATGAATGTTGAAAAGGCCCGTTTTGATAAAATTCTGGCAAGTGAAGAGATAAAACAGATTATCTCCGCCCTTGGCACCGGGGTTGGTAAGGATGATTTTGAAGAGGAAAAACTGCGTTATCACAAAGTAATCATCATGACCGATGCTGATGTGGACGGGGCCCATATACGTACCCTGCTTTTGACGTTTTTTTACAGACAGATGCCATTGCTGGTGGAAAAAGGCTTTGTCTATATAGCCCAACCTCCCCTTTACCGGGTTGGACGGGGCAAAAAAGAAAAATTTTTCAACGGCGACAATGAATTGAATCAATATCTTTTTGATCAGGCAAGCAGTCATCTACAGATAGCCATAAAAGGAAAACAAGATATAGAAGAAAACAAACTCATTGATGTGTTGAGATATCTTTCAACGTACCAAAAACTCATAGAATATCTCCGGCGCATTAATGTATGGGAAGATCTGGTTTATTTTATGCTGAATAAGGGGATTCAATCAGCGGACCAGTTCAGCGATGAGGATTTTGTTAAACAAATAAGGGATGAATTAACTGGTGAAAATCTTGTGCTCGGCAGTATACGTATCTGCCGCTGGAAGCCGAGTTGTTATGAATTTGATGCGTCAATAAAAGATAAGGCCCATATCTTTATCACAGTGGGCCCGCAAATTCCTCTGATTGCCGAATACAGATCTGCTCTTAATCTTTTTCCAAAGGTTAAAGATTTTATCCGTACAGCATTTATCATGAAGTCAGGTGAAAAAGAAATTCCAGTGGAAAACTGGATTGATCTGCTTGACAAGGTCAAGTCTGAATCCTTTAAGGGAAGCACTTTGCAACGCTATAAAGGTCTTGGTGAAATGAATCCTGAGCAACTCTGGGAAACCACCATGAACCCGGAAAACAGGGTTATGCTGCAGGTCAAGATTGATGATGCCGTACTGGCGGATGATATTTTTACCACTCTTATGGGAGATAAGGTTGAACCGCGTCGTGATTTTATCAACACCCACGCCCTGGAAGTTACGGAACTTGATATTTGATGAATGGTAAAAAAAAAATTGATTGGTTTAACGGGTAAACAGTTCATTGTGAACTTTTTATCTAATCAATATTCATCTGCTGATAACCAATGATCAATTCATCAAATTAACCAATAAAAAAGCGAAGCATTATGACTGATAATACAGAAAAACAGCTGTCTCCTACTATTTCCATAGAAAAAGAACTGAAAAAATCTTATCTCGATTACGCCATGAGCGTCATCATCGGCAGGGCTCTGCCGGATGTACGGGACGGACTGAAACCGGTTCATCGACGTTCCCTTTTTGCCATGCGCGAGCTTGGCAATTACCATAACAAACCCCATTTGAAATCAGCCAGGATCGTCGGTGATATTATTGGTAAATATCATCCCCATGGTGATACAGCCGCCTATGACACCATCGTCAGAATGGCCCAGGATTTTTCTCTGCGTTATCCCCTGGTGGACGGGCAGGGTAACTTCGGTTCAGTGGACGGTGATTCTCCTGCAGCCATGCGTTACACCGAGGCCAGGATGACCAAACTGGATCAGGAGCTCATTGCCGACCTGGAAAAAGATACGGTTGATTTTGTCCCGAATTATGACAATTCATTTCAAGAACCCGTTGTTTTTCCAACAAAGATTCCAAATCTTCTTATCAATGGTTCATCCGGTATTGCCGTAGGTATGGCAACCAATATACCGCCTCATAATTTAAATGAAATTATAGATGCCCTTATCGCCATGATTGAAGACCCGTATATCACGGTTCATGAACTGATGGAACATATCAGTGGTCCCGACTTTCCCACCGGCGCCTATATATGCGGCAGGGCCGGTATCCGGGAGGCATATGAAACCGGACGCGGCAGTATTCTCATGCGGTCCAAAAGTCATATTGAGAAATCAAAAAAGGCGAACCGCGAATCCATTATCATAACTGAAATACCTTATCAGCAGAACAAAGCCAAGCTGGTGGAAAAAATAGCTATTTTGATGAAAGAGAAAAGGATTGAATCAATTTCCGAGGTGTGGGATGAGTCGGATCGCCATGGAATGCGCATTGTTCTTGATTTGAAAAAAGATGAAATTGCCGATGTGGTACTGAACCAGCTTTATAAAATGACTCCGCTGCAAAGGAGTTTCGGTATCATCCTGCTGAGTATTGTCAATGCAAAGCCGGAAATATTGAATATAAAGCAGATTCTAGAGCATTTTCTCCTGCACAGAAAGTCAGTGGTTTACAGGCGCACGGCATTTGATCAGAAAAAAGCCGAGGCCAGAGCACATATTCTTGAAGGTCTGAAAATTGCCCTGGACAATTTGGATGAGGTTGTGGCCCTTATTAAGGCATCGGCAACACCCCAGGAAGCCCGCCAGGGGTTGATGGGAAAATTTGATCTTTCCGAAATTCAGGCCCAGTCCATACTTGAAATGCGCCTGCAAAAACTTACAGGACTGGAGCAGGAAAAAATAATCAATGAACTCAATGAATTACTGAAACAAATAACCTGGCTGAACAAAGTATTAAGTGATGAAGGTATGGTCATGCAGATCATCCGGGATGAATTTATTGCTATTAAAGAACAATATGGAGATGAGAGACGCACCGAGATCATTGATGCTCCTGATGAGATACTTCCGGAAGACCTGATCCAGCAAGAAGACATGGTGGTAACAGTCACCCATAGCGGCTATATAAAAAGAAATTCAATTGATCTCTATCGTTCACAGCGGCGAGGCGGAAAAGGAATAAAAGGCATTAACGCCATTGAGGAGGATTTTGTCAGTAATCTCTACATGGCCTCAACCCATGATACCTTCCTCTTTTTTACCAATTTAGGTAAAGTTTTCTGGCGCAAAGTCTATCAAATACCTCAGGCAAGCCGTATAGCCAGGGGGAAAGCCATTGTCAATCTCCTTGAGCTTTCCGAAAATGAAGAGGTTGCCGCCATCCTGCCTGTACAGAGTTTTGACTGTCCGGAAAATGACTGCTATGTACTCATGGTCACCAAAAAAGGTGTGGTGAAAAAGACGGTACTGTCTGAATTTGCCAGGCCCATGCGCAAGGGAAAAATAGCTTTAAATATCAGGGAGGATGATGAGATAATCAGTGTTGCACTTACCAATGGTATGAGTAAAATACTCCTTGTCT
>DAOUUW010000108.1 GCA_030667965.1 Deltaproteobacteria bacterium | reverse complement strand
GAGGGTGTCAGTCTCGTACGAAACTACCGGGTTCAGTTTCAAAGTATAATGCAAAAAGAAAAATACCAGGGGCTTGTCAATCGTTTTGATGAAAAATTAAAAGAGATTGAGAAGGGCGAAAGTTAAGCGGAAGTGAAGGGTGATATCGTAAAAAAAATAGATAATTCCCGGTTTTCATATGAGCAAATCAAAAATTGTTTCTCTTCATTCAGCAAAGAAGAGATTGATGAGATAGGTTCATACCTCGAATACTGTAAATATCCTGCCGGAGAGAGCATCTGGAACCAGGGAGATCCGCCGGGGTTTATGGTTTTTCTGGTAAAGGGAAAAGTGCTTGTGAAAAAAGAAACCGAATTTTCGGGCAAATATATCCTGCTTGCCGTCCTGGAAAATGGTTCACTGCTTGGGGAAATTTCCACAGTAACCTCTCAAAAACGGTCCGCCACTGTCACAGTTGTAGAATCGTCACATGGCCTTGTCCTGTCACAGGGGAATGTTGCCAGGATTTTACAAGAGTCTCCCCCATTGTCAGTGAAGCTTCTCACGCATATAGTGACTGTTGCAGGTTTGCGTCTGCAACAATCGGCTTCTCGTTTGGCTGAACTTTTATAATCACATCGTTCATTCTTTTTTCTTCCTATTTATAGTTCACACGGGAAATACCTTGACAAGAAAGTAATTTTATTTATATTTTCGTGTTCCGTTGCGTTTTAAAAAAGAATAAACGGAGATCATGAGTGAAAATTGATTTTTTTGAAGTTCCCGAAGAAGGTCTTTCTCTTGATCTGGTTGATGCTCAATGGTGTCCTGCTGATATATTGAAAAAAGGACATGCAGTTGCGTCACTTTTTTTGAAAAGAATAGGCCCAAGGGTGATTGCCGGGGGAACATTGTCAGCGACAGTTGTTCTTGATTGTGACAGATGTCTTGCACCATTTGATTTGCCGTTACAGGCGCATTTTAAAATTGACATTGAATTGCCTGACGGGCAAGCAGATGTCTGGGAACATGGCGACCATCAATGTCATGATGAAGAGATGGATGTCCATGTCCTTGAAAATACAAAAATTGATGTTAGCGATATCTTACTGCAGCAGTTGTATCTCGCCCTGCCCATGAAAGCCCTGTGCAATGATGAGTGCCGGGGGATTTGTGAGTCTTGCGGGATAAATCGTAATAAGTTGGAATGTGAGTGCAAACAGGAGACAGTTTCTCCTTTTGCGGTACTTGCGAAATTAAAAACCTGATTTCTTGGAATCTTGCAAAGAGTGTTTCCGGTTTTCGTTACTAACGTCTTACCGGTAATTAGTTGTTGATCAGTTGTTACTTCGTTAAATAATCTCGTTGTTTGGAGGAAAAATAATGGCCCTGCCTAAAAGAAGACATTCTTATTCCCGTACTAGAAAACGTCGTTCCCATGATGCTTTGACCGCTCCCAATGTTGTTAAATGTAATGAGTGCGGTGAACCGAAACTGCCTCACCGTCTCTGTTCCGGGTGTGGCACTTATAAAGGCCGCAGTGTTATTGCTCTCGGTGATGAAGATATAGAATAATGTCGTTTTGTCGGGTTCATTTATTGTAAAGGAAATTCCTTCTGCGGATTTGTGTCGTTGAGGGAATTTCTCTTTTTCTGATGGGGTCAACTGGGCTCTTTCAGCTAAAGGAGAAAGTGTGTGCGCATAGCCCTTGATACCATGGGAAGTGATCAAGGCCCAGCTGAATTGGTCGCTGGCGCTGTTCTTGCCGCTGGTAAGTCGGATATAGAGATAACATTGCTTGGAGATGAAAAGCAAATCCAGTCCGTTCTGCGGCAGGACCAAGCCGGACATCTCATGCATGTCGTCCACACCACTCAGGTTGTGTCAATGCACGATTCTCCCATCGATGCAGTGAGGAAAAAAAAAGATTCCTCAGTTGTTGTTGCCTTTGAACTGCTCAAAAAAGGCGAGGTTGATGCCGTGGTCAGCGCGGGGAATTCGGGTGCGATTATGGCTGCGGCCATAAAATTTCTCGGTCGCTTGAAAGACATTTCCCGTCCTGGTATTGCCAGTGTTTTTCCTACGATGAAAGGGCCGGTTGTGGTCATGGATGTCGGGGCAAATGTGGATTGTCGCCCGAACCATCTTTTTCAGTTCGGCATCATGGCATCAGCTTTTTCTCAAATTATGTTCGGTATTGAAAAACCGAGAGTCGGCCTGCTCAGTATCGGTGAAGAAGGCGGCAAGGGAAATGCCCTTGTCAAAAGTGCCCATACTCTTTTCCAGAGCAGTGGGTTAAATTTCATCGGCAATGTTGAAGGTCGGGATACGTTCCAGGGAAATGTTGATGTCATAGTATGTGACGGCTTTGTCGGCAATGTCTGCCTTAAGCTCAGTGAAGGATTGGCCGAGGCGGTTCAGTCTATGTTGCGCGATGAGATAGTCAAGACGTTTAAGGCCAAAATGGGATATTTTCTGGCACGAAAGGCTTTTAGTAATTTTAAGAAAAGAGTGGATTATGCCGAGTATGGCGGAGCGCCCCTTCTCGGTTTTAACGGAACAGGCATCATCTGCCATGGACGGTCCAACAAGGTGGCCATTAAAAATGCCATACTCGTTGCTGATGAATTGTCACGGAATAAGGTAAATGATCATATTTTGAAAATGCTGCAAAACAATATTGCCCAAACAGGCATTGATGACGGCCAGGTTCCGGCGGGAGCGGCATAAATGAAGAGAATGGTAGTCATCGGCACAGGATCAGCCTTGCCTGAACGGGTGTTATCCAATGAAGATCTTGCAAAGATGGTGGATACGTCTGATGAATGGATTACCTCTAGAACCGGTATCAAGACGCGTCACATTTCAGGAAAAGGTGAGGAGACATCAAAGCTCGCCGCCGCAGCTTCACGCAAAGCTCTGGAGATGGCAGGGCTTGCGCCGGCAGATCTTGACATGATCATTGTCGGCACAATGACTTCTGAAATGAGTATGCCTGCCTGTGCCTGTCTGGTGCAGAAAGAGCTTGGCGCGGTAAATTCCTTTGCTTTTGATCTCAATGCCGCCTGTTCCGGCTTTATCTATTCCCTTGATTTGGCTGAAAAATATATCAGGGCGGATGCTGATCTGAAAATTCTTGTCATCGGGGCCGAGACATTGTCCACCAGATTAAATTGGCAGGACAGGAATACATGTGTTCTTTTTGGCGATGGCGCCGGTGCATGCGTGGTGACGGGAAACGACGAAAACAGGGGAATGCTGGCAAGTAAGCTTTTTTCAGACGGCAGCCTGTATAAACTGCTTTACATGGATAGTGCGCCGAGCATGAACAGGGAGCTGAAGCGTGACGGCAATGACGGGTCATATATAAAAATGGCAGGAAAAGACGTGTTCAAGCACGCAGTTCGATGTATGGATATGGCCATATGTGATGTGCTGGAACAGGCCCGGGTTTCTGCTGATCAGGTCAAACTCATTATCCCCCACCAGGCAAATATCCGAATTTTGAAAAGCCTTGTCGACAGGCTGAAGTTTCCCCTGGAAAATTTCTATATAAATGTGAATAAATATGGTAATACATCGGCGGCAAGCATACCAATTGCCCTTGATGAGGCAAACCGTAAAGGACTCCTGCAGGCTGATGATCTGCTTTTGCTTTGCGCTTTTGGCGGGGGATTCACATGGGGAGCCATTCTCATTCGGTGGTAGGATCGTTCTGATTTAAATCCTGAAGTGTTTGTTTTTATTTTGACGTTTTTTGCTCGTTTATTTTCTCATTCCGGCATTACCTGACAAAGGAGTAAGCAGTGGATTATTTTTTAACTGAAGAACAGCAGATGATTGTTGATCTCGCCCGGCAGATCACTGATGAATTAATTATTCCTCAGCGGGCCGCCCTGGATGAATCGGAAGAATATCCGACAGCCATACTCGACGCAGTTGCCCAGGCGGATCTCTTCGGCCTCTATATCCCTGAGGAGTATGGTGGTTTTGGCGCCGGAACTTTTGAAATAGTTTTGGCTCTTGAACAGTTTGGTCGTGGATGTGTCGGGGTGGCTACTTCTTTTGCAGCAAGTGCTCTCGGCGCATTTCCCATCCTTATCGCCGGCAGCGATGAGATGAAGAAAAAATATATGCCCGACATCGCCGCCGGTAAGAAAAGGGCCGCCTTTGGCCTGACTGAAGCCAACGCTGGCAGCGACGCCTCCGGCATACAGACCACAGCAGTGCTTGATGGAAACGAATGGGTCTTAAACGGTACCAAACAGTGGATAACCAATGCCGGTGAGGCGAAGATTTATACGATTATCGCCATAACGGACAAGAATAAGGGCCCTCGCGGAGCTTCCATGTTTCTTCTTGAAGATACGGATCCCGGATTTTCCTATGGCATTAAGGAGAAAAAATTAGGCATCAGGGCCTCGGCCACCCGCGAGCTTATTTTCAAGGATTGCCGAATCCCCAAAGACCGCCTTATCGGTCGCCAGGGAACCGGTTTTATTACTGTCATGAAAACCCTTGATAAATCCCGGCCCGGCATTGCCATTCTCGGTGTCGGTCTTGGTCAGGCTGCCATTGACGAGTCCGTAACCTATGCCAAGCAGCGTGTGCAGTTCGGTAAACCGATTATCGCTTTTCAGGCCATCCAGCATATGCTGGCTGATATGGCCATTCAGGTTGAAGCGGCCCGGGCACTTGTTTACGCGGCAGCCAAACATATTGATGCCCATCCGAAAGATATGTCAAAAGCGTCCTCCATGTGTAAGGTTTTTGCCACTGATGTAGCCATGAAGGTTACGGTTGACGCAGTGCAGGTTCTGGGCGGCTATGGTTATATGCGTGATTATCCGGTGGAAAAAATGATGCGTGATGCCAAAATCCTGCAGATTTATGAAGGAACCAACCAGATACAGAGAAATGTGGTTGGTCAGGAGTTGAATAAGGAGTACACCAGGGCTTCATGAAGATTATAGCGTGTATCAAGCAGGTTCCCGATGCCAAAGATGTTCGTCTGGACCCCAAGACCAACACCCTTGCCAGGGAAGGGGTTGCTTCAATTATTAACCCCTATGACCGTTATGCCCTGGAAGCGGCAGTACGTCTCAGGGAGGAGGTTGGCGGCACAGTTACCGTATTGACCATGGGACCGCCCCAGGCTGAGGAAATTCTTCGTGAGGCAATTTCCTGTGGGGCTGACGAGGCAGTGCTTATTTCAGATCGTGCTTTTGCCGGTTCGGATACCCTGGCAACGACCTATACTCTTTCCCAGGCCATTAAAAAAATCGGCGGAGCTGATCTCATCCTTTGCGGCAAACAGGCCATAGATGGCGATACGGCGCAGGTGGGACCCGGTCTTGCCGTGAGAATGGACATGGCCTATGTCACCTGTGTCCGCAAAATTTCCCAGGCCTCGGAAAAAGAAATTGTTGTCGAAAGACTGATGGACGACGGCTATGACGAAGTTGCTTTGGAGCTTCCCGCCCTTTTTACTGTTGTAAAGGAAATCAACGAACCCCGCTTTCCTTCTTTAAAGGGGAAAATGAAAGCAAAAAAATATGCAATCACCACGTTAACGGCTTCCGACATTGATGCCGATGAAGCACAGCTTGGACTTTGCGGTTCACCCACCTGGGTGTCCAAAGTTTTTGCTCCCCAGTTTAAGGGCGATCGTACCATGATAGAAGGTACCGTTGACGAACAGGTTGACCAGCTCGCTGCAAAAATAATTGATTGGTGTTAGTTTCATGTTGATGATAGATATTGATGCCTGTGTAGACTGCGGACTTTGTGAGGAAAATTGTGCCTTTGATGCCATTCATGTGGTTGATGGAATTCCTGAAGTCAATGAAAACTGTAACCTTTGCGGTGCTTGCGTTGATTTTTGCGAGGCCAATGCATTATGGATTGATGCTGTAGAGCGCACGCAGAAAAATGATTTTTCCGACTGGTCCGGCATATGGGTCTTTGCAGAGTACAGAAACGGCAGGATAGCACCTGTGACTTATGAACTGCTTGGCGCAGGTCGGAAGCTTGCCGATGATAAAGGGGTCAAGCTTGCCGCTGTCCTTTTTACTGATAAAACCGGTCAATTGCCTGAAAAGCTTATTTCCTATGGAGCAGACCAGGTCTATGTTGCTGAAAACGAGGCCTTTGCCCGGTTCACCGATGATGTTTATGGAAACGCTCTTGAAGAACTTGCCGTTATCCACAAACCTGAAGTCATCCTGGCCGGCGCCACGGCCATTGGTCGTTCTTTTATTCCAAGGGTTGCCACCTCGTTAAAAACCGGACTGACTGCAGACTGTACGAAACTTGAAATCCAGCAGGAAGACGGGGCATTGCTGCAGACACGACCGGCATTCGGCGGCAACATCATGGCAACCATAACCTGCCCGAATAGAAGGCCCCAGATGGCAACGGTCAGGCCCCTTGTTATGAAGGCGAATGAGCCTGATGCCGATCGCAAGGGTGAAATCATTTTTTGTTCAATATCCCCTGAAAAACTTGTTTCCCGTGTTAAAGTGAGGAAATTTGTACCCCTGGAAGGGGATCAAATCAACCTCAACGAAGCCGATATCGTTGTTGCCGGTGGACGCGGGCTTGAAAACGAAAAAGGCTTTCAGCTTATAAAGGATTTGGCAGATCTGCTGGGTGGAGCTGCGGCAGCGTCCAGGGCTGCAGTTGACAGTGGCTGGATTCCCTATCCTCATCAGGTTGGACAAACCGGTAAAACAGTCAGCCCCAAGGTGTATATTGCCTGCGGTATCTCCGGAGCGATCCAGCATCTTGTCGGCATGCAATCTGCTGATATTATTGTCGCCATTAATCGTGATCCTGATGCTCCGATATTCGATATTGCCACATATGGTATTGTTGGGGACATTTTTGAAATTTTGCCCAGGCTCATTGATAAAATTAAGCAGCAGAGGGCATCTTAGTTGCCGATTGGTTTATTGAAAGTAAAGGTGATTCATGCAACTTGAAGGAAAAATAGCAGTTGTAACCGGTGGCAGCCGGGGAATAGGCAAGGCAATCTGCCTGCGCCTGGCACGTATGGGCGCCAAGGTTGTGGTGAATTACGTCAGCCGTCCCGATGCTGCCGAAGAGACCGTGGCGGCAATTAAGGGAGCAGGCGGTGATGCTGCTGCGTATCAGTTTAATGTGTCGGATACCGACCAGGTACAATCTGCATTTAAACAGATTCAAAAGGATTTCGGCCGCATTGATATCCTTGTCAATAATGCCGGTATTACCCGTGATGGACTTGTTGCCATGATGAAGGAACAGGCATGGGACGAAGTGCTTGATACAAATTTGAAAGGGGCATTTAATTGTATAAAGGCCGTCAGCCGTCCAATGATGAAACAACGCTGGGGAAGGATTGTGTCTATCTCCTCGGTCATTGGTTTTGCGGGAAACGCCGGACAGGCGAACTACGCCGCAGCCAAGGCTGGTTTGACCGGGTTGACCCGTTCCGTTGCCAGGGAACTTGCCTCGCGTAATGTGACCGTGAATGGAGTGGCTCCGGGCTATATTGATACGGATATGACAAAGGAGTTGCCTGAAGAGATAACAGAAAAAATAAAAGCTGAAATACCCATGCATTCTTTAGGAACCGTTGAGGATGTTGCAGCTGCCGTAACCTACCTGGTTTCCGAGGAAGCCCGTTATGTAACAGGTCAGTTTATTCATGTTAACGGCGGAATGTTCATGGGATAAGAAGACAACTGGAACGTTAAAATTTACTGGTCTTTTTGGCCGACTTGAAAGCTTATAAGGAAAACGAAGGAGAACATCATGTCTAAAGAAGATAAACTTATTGATATTATTGTTGAGCAGCTCAGCGTGGATAAAGCAAAGGTTGTTCCTGCGGCATCATTTGTCGATGATCTGGGTGCTGATTCACTTGATCTGGTCGAGTTGATCATGGCTATGGAAGAGGCTTTTGATACCGAGATCCCGGATGAAATTGCTGAAAAAATTAGTACTGTTCAACTTGCGATCGACCATATCAACTCTTTGTAAGGAACTTGAACCAGAAAGAGGGAAAAAGAAGTGGTTGTAAACCTTTATTTTTTTCTTTTCTGATTTCCGTTACTCATAACGAGGTGGCAAATGGCTAGAAGAGTAGTTATTACAGGTGTGGGACTCGTAACTCCCCTTGGTACCGGAGTCGAAAAAACATGGAATGGGCTTTGTGCCGGAAAGAGTGGCGTCGGGCCCATTACGCGCTTTGACACCAGTGATTTCGCTGTTAAAATTGCGGCAGAGGTTGATGATTTTAATGTAGAGGATTTCATCGACAAAAAAACGGCGAAACATCTGGATTTTTTCGTGCAATACGCTGTTGCCTCTGCTGATATGGCATTGAAAGATGGTGGATTTGCCGTTACCGAAGAAAATGCCACCAGAGTTGGCGTTATCACCGGCTGCGGACTTGGCGGTTTACCCACCATTGAAAAATACAATAAAGTATGTATGGAGAGGGGACCAAAGAAAATTACACCTTTTTTCATACCCATGGTCATTCCTAATATGGGCGCCGGCCAGATATCCATTGCCCATAAGGCCAAGGGCCCTAATATGTCAATAACAACGGCCTGCGCCGCTGGTACTCATGCCGTTGGTGAAGCGTTTCGTCTGGTGAGCAGCGGGGTATGCGATGTTGCCATAAGCGGTGGAAGTGAGTCCACTGTCTGTCCTCTTGCCGTGGGCGGATTTAACGCAATGAAAGCCCTGTCCAGGCGCAATGATGAGCCGGAGAAGGCTTCCCGTCCGTTTGATCGTGACAGGGATGGATTTATTCTTTCAGAAGGTGGCGGTATGCTTCTTCTTGAAGAGTTGTCCCATGCAAAGGCTCGTGGGGCAAAGATTTATGCCGAAATGGTTGGTTACGGACTTTCCGGCGACGGCTATCATATGGCGGCTCCACCGGAAGACGGAGACGGCGCTGTTCGTTGTATGAGGATGGCATTGCAGGATGCGGGTCTTGCCGTTGACGAAATTGATTATATTAATGCCCATGGCACCTCTACACCGCTTAATGATGTTGTTGAGACCAGAGCTATCAAAACCGTGTACGGTGATCATGCCCGTAAACTTGCCATTAGTTCGACAAAGTCCATGACCGGGCATATGTTGGGCGGCGCAGGAGGAATTGAGGCGGTTTTTACAGCACTTTCTCTTTATAATCAGATTATTCCGCCAACGATTAATCTTGAAAATCCCGATCCTGAATGTGATCTTGATTATGTTCCCGGTGAGGCGCGGCAAGCAACAATCCGTGCTGCAATGTCAAATTCTTTTGGTTTCGGCGGCACAAACGCCGTTATCATAATGAAACGATTTGAGGAATAGAATGAAGATAGCCATTGGCTGTGATCATGGTGGAATTTCGCTGAAAAAAATTGTTTTGCCGATTCTTGCGGAGTTAGGTCATGAGGTTCATGATCAGGGGACGGACACGGAATCATCGGTGGATTACCCTCTTTATGCAAAAGCGGTCTGTGAACTTGTTGCAGAAGGCAAATGTGATTATGGAATTCTCATTTGCGGCACCGGCATAGGAATGTCCATGGCGGCGAACAGAAATGAGAAGATCAGGGCGGCATTATGCTTTGATCTTTATACGGCTCGCATGAGCCGCGAGCATAATAATGCCAATGTCCTGTGTCTTGGTGCCAGAGTGACAGGTCCCGGACTTGCCGAAGAAATTGTCCGTACGTGGTTGACAACGGATTTTGCCGCCGGTCGTCATTTACAGCGAATAGAAATGTTTTAAATTACCTCTTAACGAATCTAGGAGGTTGTCCGAGAATAGCAATTTTTTCTCAAATCGAGGCATTTTGAAAAAATAAGCGCAGTCATATATGTGATATCGGAGTCTCGTAAACTCGCTTACCTACGAGCATTATTTTTTCAAAATAACGAAGAGTTGGGG
>DAOUUW010000182.1 GCA_030667965.1 Deltaproteobacteria bacterium | reverse complement strand
TTCATTCTTTAAGTCTTCAGCCTAAATTCCTTCCTTTTTTAAATTTCCCAATCATTTCATTTGAGTAATTGATAATAGATGACGATACGGGTGTTAGTTAATTGACACTTGCTCTGAAGTTTTTGCCTCTTTCTTTTTGAAAAAGTGGGCAAGATTTGCCGGGTGGTATTTTTTGGAAAAATGAGTTTATTTTGTGAAATATATCTTATTTCAAGTAGTTAGCTGGAATGTTTTCTCGGTTGAAAAGACTGTTTGTTGCGTGGCACAAAAATGGCAGTTGTGTTGAGCATGACAGTTATCTCTGAGAAAAGGAGTTATATAAATGACTGAATCAGTCGTAATACGACAAACGGAAAATTTGGGAGAAGAGTTCTGCCGGTTTGATATGCCGAGCTTGATGGCGGAGCTTGATCAGTTTAAAAAGAAAACGGAGCGTCTTGGCCTGCTTAATGAGTTACATGCACGTCTTGCCGGAGCGGTTGAGCTGCACGGCATGATCGAGGCCTTTTCCATCTGGCTCATGCCGTTGGTGGAACATGACCTGGTAGCATATCATAATGCTGAGCGGGAGCGGAGTTATATGTACTGTTCCTGTCATGGACCTGAGCGTCAACGCATTTATAATGTTGCTGAAAAAGTTTTCAACGCAAAAATAGAAACCGGAGCTAATGGCTGGCATGATGGTGATTTCTACGTACAGAATTGGCATCTTGGGGCACTTGATTCCAGTGGACTGATGCTGGTGCTGCGGCAAAATAAGATTATCGATGCCAATGAAGCAGCATTGATAAACGAGGCTCTTGATGTGTTAAAAGAGCCCCTGCAGCGAGCCCTGGATTATGAGGATCTTTTTGAAATCGCCCGCCGCGACATCCTGACCGGACTTGCCAACAGGCGGGTATTTGAAGAGCGTATTTCTCCTATCATGGAAAACAGCAGGCGGCATGGACACTCCCTGACGTTGGCTTGTCTCGATCTTGACCATTTCAAGCAGATTAATGACACCTTCGGTCACGCAGAGGGGGACCGGGTGTTAAAGAAAGTTGCTGAGACATTCCAGGCCATGGTGCGCAGCAGTGACCTGCTGGTGCGGTTGGGTGGGGATGAGTTCCTGTTGGTTTTGCCGGAAACCGACCTTGAAGCAGCCGGAATCCTGGCCGAACGTCTTTGCCGGGCAATCGAGAAGCTTGATATATTCTCCAGTCCTACAGAAAAACTCGGCGTCAGTATCGGACTCTGTCAGTGGCAGCAGACCATGACAAAAGACGAATGGCTGTATAAAACAGATGAACTGCTTTATAAGGCCAAGGATGCCGGCCGCAGCCGGGTTTACATGTAGGGTGTTTTTCTTACCACAGAGTTCACAGAGGCCACAGAGAAGAGAAATTAAAAGATCAGTCTCATTCTTTTTATGAGGGGAAATGTTTTCCATTGAATTTGGATGCATTTCCCCTTATTTTGTTTTTGATAATTGATAATTGATAATTGAATTTCAGGTGATTTCATGGAAAAATTTCGCATCAAGCTTGTGAATAAAATAGCAATGGAAGGGCTTGCCCTTCTTGGTGAAAAGTTTCGGGTTTCGGAAGATGAAAAAGATCCCCATGGGCTCATTGTCAGGAGCACCCGCATAGATACGGACGATTTCCCTTCCCTGCTTGCCGTGGCCAGGGCAGGGGCGGGAGTCAATAATATTACCGTGGACAAGGCCTGTGAAAACGGCATCTGCGTGTTCAATACTCCGGGAGCAAATGCCAATGCCGTGGCGGAGCTTGTGTTTGTCATGGCCGGTATCGGGGCCCGCAATATTCATCTGGGCATTGAGTTTTGTCGGGGCCTGGCGGCTTTGAACAGTGATGAAATGGCCCGGGAAATAGAGGCGAAAAAATCGGCCTTTCGCGGGTTTGAACTGGCAGGAAAAACCCTTGGGGTCATCGGCCTGGGACAGATCGGCGTACGAGTGGCCAACGGTGGCGCCCGCAGGGAGATGCCGACCATTGGTTTTGACCCGAATCCGACCCTGGAAAATATCCACATGCTTTCCTCCCGTGTTATCCTTTCCCGTTCACTGGATGAGGTTGTACGCCGTTCCCATATTTTGTCATTGCATATTCCTTTCAATGAAAAAACTCGCGGTTTTGTCAACAGGAAGTTGATTGACAAAATGCCTGAAGGTGCCATTTTGATCAATTATGCCCGTGGAGGGGTAGTGGCAGAGCAGGATGTTCTGGAGGCCCTTGATTCGGGAAAACTCAGTTACTATATCACCGATTTTCCTTCACCGGTAATAATCGGACATCCCCGGGTCATCACTTCACCCCACCTCGGCGCCAGCACCGAGGAGTCGGAGGAGCAATGCGCCACCATGGCGGTCCGGGAGCTGAAGGGCTATCTTGAACACGGCAATGTCAGCCGTAGTGTCAATTTCCCGACAGTGGAATCCATTCCCGGAGACGGGGTGCATACCCGTCTCATCATGATTAACCGTGACAAGCCCGGCATGATTGGTTTTGCCTCCCAGACAATCGGCGCCAATGGCATCAATATCGCCAGTTATCTCAATGAGAGCAACGGCACGGTGGGTTACAACATCATTGATCTCGAAGATGAGATTTCGCCTGAGGTTATCAGCCTCATTGAGGACCATCCCGATGTGGTCCGCACCCGCACTATTCGTTATCACTGATTTTTTGCACGACCATGTCAAAGTGAATTGTCACATCATAAACAAGATTATTTTCTACCACGAAGACCACGAAGACCACGAAGAAAAAACATAAAACGTTTTCTTTCTTGTTTTTAATAAATTTGTTCATCGTGCACTTCGTGGTTAACGCCAATTTAGGATGGACTTTGACGTTACCCGGGAAAATCCAGCTCACTTCTTGACAATGGAGTTTCATGTACTTACAAGTCTTTTTTAACGACATTTCCTCTCTCATTTCCGCTCATTCGCCATCCTCTTTTGCAGGTGCGCTATGCGTACCCCGCAAATAACAACGTATTGATTTCACGTACTGCGCATTGCGCACCGAAAATGTTGAATTTTGTTTTTTGATATAACCTGTTTATGGAGGTTTATATATGCAATTTGATAAATTTACGCTGAAGTCCCAGGAGGCTCTGCAGTCTGCACAGAATTTGGCTGGCCGGAAAGGGCAGCAGGAAATTCTTCCGGAGCATATGCTTTCGGTTCTGTTGCGGGAACCGGATGGAGTTATTATTCCGGTACTGCAGAAGATTGGGGCTGATCCTGATTTCTTTGCCGGTGAAGTTGACCGTATTCTGGATAAGCTCCCAAAGGTGAGCGGCAGCGGGTTCGGCCAGGTGTATGCCTCCCAGAGGATGAAAGCTGTTCTTGATCAGGCCTTTAAAGAGGCCTCGGCCATGCATGATGAGTATGTCAGCCAGGAACATCTGTTTTTGGCCATTCTTGAGGAACGGAGAGGGCAGGGTGCCGGTGTCCTCAATGGAAAGGGGGTGAGCAAGGAGATTTTCCTTAAAGCCCTGGCGGAAATTCGCGGCAGTCAGCGGGTGACGGATCAGAACCCGGAAGAAAAATACCAGGCCCTGGAAAAATATGCCCGTAATCTGACGGATCTTGCCAAGCAGGGCAAGCTCGATCCGGTTATCGGACGGGATGATGAGGTGCGCCGGGTTGTGCAGGTTCTCAGCCGACGCACCAAAAACAATCCCGTGCTCATTGGTGAACCGGGTGTCGGTAAAACAGCCATTGTTGAAGGATTGGCTCAGCGTATAGTTATGGGTGATATTCCGGAAACCCTGCGCAACAAGCAGGTGGTGGCCCTGGACATGGGCTCGCTGGTGGCCGGAGCCAAATACCGGGGCGAATTTGAGGACCGCTTGAAGGCGGTACTGAAAGAGGTGGAAAAGCGGCAGGGAGAGATCATTCTCTTTATTGATGAAATCCACACCCTTGTCGGAGCCGGTGCGGCGGAAGGGGCCATGGATGCCTCCAATATGCTTAAACCCGCCCTTGCCCGTGGTGAGTTGCATTGTGTTGGCGCGACAACCTTAAACGAGTTCCGCACCATTGAAAAAGATGTCGCTCTGGAGCGTCGTTTCCAGCAGGTGCTGGTGCAGGAGCCTTCGGTGGAGGATTCCATCGCCATCCTGCGCGGCATCAAGGAAAAATACGAGGTGCACCACGGCGTGCGCATCAAGGATTCGGCAACGGTGGCGGCGGTGACCTTGTCCAAACGCTACATCTCCGATCGCTTTCTGCCGGATAAGGCCATTGATCTTATTGATGAGGCTGCTTCCAGCCTGCGCATTGAGATCGACAGCATGCCCACGGAAATAGACGAGGTGGACCGCCGAAGAATCAAGCTTGAGATAGAAAGGGAAGCCTTGAAAAAGGAAAAGGATGCGGCATCAAAGGAACGCCTGCAGAAGATTGAAGCAACGCTTGCTGATCTGAACGAGCAGTTAAACAGTATGAAGGGCCATTGGATCCTTGAGAAAGAAGGCATCCAGAAAATTCGTGAGATAAAGGCTGCCATTGATGAAGCCAGGATTGAAGAGCAGAGGGCCGAACGAACCGGTGATTTGAGCAAGGTGGCTGAAATCCGTTACGGCAGGATAGCTGAACTGGAAAAACAGCTGAAGAGTGAAAACGAACATCTTGCCGACATTCAGAAGGATCGCAAGATGCTGAAAGAAGAGGTGTCGGAAGAGGATATTGCCATGGTTGTGGCCAAATGGACCGGCATTCCGGTGGATAAGCTGCTTGAGGGTGAAAAGGAAAAGCTTGTCCATGCCGATGATAATCTTGCCAAGCGCGTCATTGGACAGAAGGAGGCGATTGCCGCCGTGTCCAACGCCATCCGCCGGGCCAGGGCCGGTCTGCAGGATCCGAACAGGCCCCTTGGATCCTTTCTTTTCCTCGGGCCTACCGGTGTGGGTAAAACCGAGCTCGCCCGCAGCCTGGCAGTTTTTCTTTTTGACAGTGAGCAGGCCATGATCCGTCTTGATATGTCGGAATTCATGGAGAAACATTCCGTGGCCCGTCTCATCGGCGCTCCTCCCGGCTATGTCGGCTATGAGGAGGGCGGTTATCTGACTGAAGCGGTGCGGCGCAGGCCTTACTCCGTCCTTCTCTTTGACGAGATAGAAAAAGCTCATCCCGATGTGTTCAATGTATTGCTGCAGATTCTCGACGATGGCCGCATGACGGACGGCAAGGGCCGCACCGTTGATTTCAAGAATACCATCCTCATCATGACGTCAAACCTCGGTAGCCATCTCATCATGGAGCTTGGCGAGGAAAATCGTGAGGAGATGAAGCGGTGTCTTGACGATATCCTGCACAGTCAGTTTAAACCGGAATTTTTAAACCGCATTGATGAGATTATCACCTTCCACGGCCTGTCCAAGAAGGACCTGGCCGGTATTGTTGAGATCCAGTTGGATCTGCTGAAAAAACGTCTGGAGGAGCAGACGTTTTCTTTAGAGTTGACCGACGATGCCCGAAATTTTATTATTAACGTCGGCTATGATCCTGCCTTTGGCGCCCGGCCTTTGAAAAGGGCTATCCAGCGCTATATCCAGGACGGTCTTGCCATGGATATTCTTGAAGGTAATTTCCGGAAAGGGGACAGGATCCTGGTTGATGTCGTGCCCGGAGAAGGGCGTCTTTCTTTCCGCAGACAGGATTGATAATCACAACAAAAATACATTCTCTCACAGAGGCACAGAGGCACAGAGGCACAGAGTTTTTTTGATTTTTTCCCTGTGAACTCTGCGCCTCTGTGAGAGATAAATTCAGGTGAAACATGCTGGGATTGTTCAGTAGAAATAATGAAGAGATTGATGAGCTTGTCCGGCTTGCCGCAGAG
>DAOUUW010000063.1 GCA_030667965.1 Deltaproteobacteria bacterium | reverse complement strand
TTTTTGCCGGAAAACACTTTGCCGATTATCCAGCCGAAGAAAAATACACCGCCGCCGGCCAGGAACCATTTGATGAATCCGGATTGTTTCATGCCGGAATTCTCGTTGCGCAGCACATCAACTTCCGAGGTGAGGATGGTGTTAGTTTTAAGAAGGGAGTCACGTTCATCCGTGACCTGGACAACCTTTTGCGATTTATCAAGCAAATCATTATATTTGGCGGTCAGTTCCTGCAGATCATCTTTTGCCTGTTTAAGCTCCTGGTCAAGTCCGGCGGCTGCGCTGCCAAGCTCTTCTTCTTTTTGCGCTTTTTCGTCCTTTAATGCCTTCAGGTCAGCGGCGAGCTTCTGCCGTTCCACATCGAGTTGGGAAAGTTTTTTCTCATGTCCCTTTACCTCTTTTTCAAGGAGGGAAATTATGGCGCTTTTTGGAGTTTCTTGGGTAGTGTACTGGTCCAGGACATATCCAATCTCGCCAGTCCCCAGTTTTACCTTTACATAAGGATCGTCCTTTTTTTTCTCAAGCAGCTCCATGGAAGTGCCTGTTTTGATCGTCTTTATAATTTTATGTTTGGTGCTTTTTCCCTGGCGCAGGGTGATGACCAACTGATCGGAAACATAAAGGGTTTCACCCGCCACGGCGATAGCAGAGCTGAAAACGGCGCATGTAACGAATAGCCAAAAGAAAGTGCCTGAAATCTTCATAGATTTTCCTCAAAGAAGCGCATTAGTGCCTTATCAGTTATTTTCGTATTATTTATGGCAAGTAATTGGAAAATTACCATAAAATCAAAAGATTACAATCTACTGTTAAGGCACTTATCCCTAAAACCTTAATGTCTTTTCCAGTTTATCGGGGTTAGGTGCATTATTAATTGATTCCTGTCATACTTATCGAACCTGTCGGCATTTGTCAATTTGTAAACTGATTGCCCTCAATGTAACGTAAATTTTACCCTGTTTTACTGATCCTTCTACCTTTTCTCTACCAGGAATCTTTGTTATAGTCTGCCGCCATGGAAAATTTTATTCTCACAATTTCATTTTTGCTCATCGGTATGGGACTCAGGCGTCTGCCCCAGTTCCCTGATGAGACATCCCAGGTTCTGAACCTTTTTGTCATCTATGTTTCTTTGCCTGCCCTGGTGTTGCTCAAGGTACCGGAGTTACTATTTTCCAGGGATTTGCTGGTAACGGCCCTGATGCCCTGGATCATGCTTTTTTTGTCTGCTGTTCTTGTTTTTCTTGCGGCAAAATTTTTTACCTGGTCAAGGGAAATGACCGGTTGCCTGCTGCTCATGGTCCCCCTGGGAAACACCTCGTTTCTCGGCATCCCCATGGTGCGGGCCTTTTTCGGGGATGCAGGCATTCCCTATGCGGTGCTTTACGATCAGTTGGGCTCCTTTCTTGGATTAGCCACCTTCGGTTCGGTGGTGCTGGCAGTTTACGGCCATGGTGATGACAGGCCAACAGTGCGATCAGTCATAAAACGCATCACAACTTTTCCACCCTTTATCTGCCTGCTGGCAGCCTTTCTGCTGCGCGGACAGGTTTTTGCCGAACCAGTGACAGCCCTGCTGCAAACCCTTGCCGCAACGCTGGTTCCTGTTGTCATGATTGCCGTGGGCTTTCAACTGCGGCTGCGCCTGAAGGCTGAGGTGCTCAAGCCCCTGGGGGTTGGGCTTCTGATAAAGCTCTGTCTGGCCCCACTTTTTGCCCTGCTGTTATGCCGGGTTATGGGTTTTAATTCCTTGCCTGCGAAGGTTGCTGTTTTTGAGGCCGGAATGCCGCCTATGGTTTCGGCTGGAGCCCTGGCAATCATGGCCGGACTTGCCCCTGAATTGACAGCCGCCCTGGTGGGGCTGGGGATTCTGCTTTCCTTTGTCACCTTACCTGTTCTGTTCCAGTTTTTATGATACGCGGTTGACTGTGCTGATCCGGATTGTGCTGGAGTTGATGTTGGGAAGGAACCTGTGGAGCGGAAGGAAAATTTTAATGTAACCGGCTATTTTCTCCCTCTCCCTTGAGGGAGAGGGTCGGGGTGAGGGTGTTATCTCGTTGCCGGAGGCTCAATGCAGTTGCGAATCAGGTTTTGTGTGGGAAAGCATGCCGCCCCTGAAGCCGTCTTTTGTGCATACGCCTTTTTTCAGGGTCAGGTTATGTCCCTCCTGTATGCCTGCCTGGAATTCCCGGCCGTGTATTTTTCCTGACCGGTGTTGTCTCCGGGAAATTCGGGGATAACGCTGCGCGATAAATGTGTCCAGTTCCCTGTCCATTACCGTTATCAGTGCCTTTGTTGTTTCTTTGTTGCCGGATGGATGATTGTTGCCCGCCTTTTCCTTGTTTTTTCGTTCAGCAAGTTTTTTGTCAAAACCCTCCAGTAGTCCGAGCTGGAAGGATCTTTTTTTTCTGCCCGTTGTTGTATGTCTGCCTTTATAGTCATCCCAAAGGAAATCCATGGTTGAAAGGAGAAAATAATAGACGTACTCGGCAATGAGGATATTCTCCCTGGCCCCGAACAGTTCTATGGTTTTGTGTGAACAGCAGGATCCGGCGTCATAGAGGTTGGCCAGAATAATCTTAACAAAAAAGTGCCGTGACAGGATCGTACAGATTTTGCGCTGGTAATTTTCTATACGTTTCTTTTTGTGGTTAATGATGATGATGTTTAAGTCGGATTTTTCTCCTGATTGGGCTCTTTGCAGGTTATATCCGGCAATGAGGTTGTTTGCCTTTTCCATGGCTCTCTGGGCCTCGTGTTCGTTTTGCGACTGGGCCAGGGAGAGCAGTTTTTCAACCTTTAGTATGAGCTTGCTTTCCTGTGTTTTTGCGGCCTTTTCGTGTGTTTTCGGAATACTTCGCGGAAGATCTCCGGAGGCACTTCGAAAACCGCCGGGTACGCCGAGCATGTCGCAGGCCTTGATAAAAAAAGGGCCGTGTTTTTCATCGCTCCCGTATAGTGTGCTGACAAGCTGATGGGCCATCTCGTGTTTGAGTACATTGACCACCACGTCCCAGCTGTGTTTTTCAATAAGGTGGAAGGAAATTTTTACTGTTGCGGTGGCAGGATGCCAACTGCCCCAGCAGGTGGAAGAGGAGCTGATTTCAAATGCCGGCGTTGAAAGATCAACACCAAACTGCCGGCAGATTGTTTCATGCTCATGGTGAAGTTGGACAAGCCAGGCGCGCATGAGGGTGTTTTGGTCGGTTTGCGAAAGGCGGGTCTTCATTTATGGATTTTGGGCGAAATTGTTATTTGATGATGAGGTCTGGAGGTCTGAATGATATGATAGTTGATGGGGATGAGAAGGAGGGTTTTACCCGGGCAAAACCCTCCTGTGAAATCATACGGTTAAGTTGATGCTGATCCTGGCCGGGGCAAGGCCTGCGGCTGCGGCAACGGGACTTTCCTGGGCCGGCTGCAGGGGAGTGCTCGTTGATTGCGGGGCAGGTGTCTGCAGCGGACTTGTTGGAGCGCGAAGCGTTGTCGTTGTTGTAGTGTCAGTCGTGTCCGAAGGAGCAAGGCCGGTAGCTGTCTCGGTACGAGTTGCGGTTCGAGTTTCAGCTGGGTTGATGCTGTCGAAATTCTCCTGCGGTGTATTGGTCATTGTGCCAGCCTGGGTGCTGACTCTGAACTGTTGCTGGGCCGGTAGGTCCACATAATTTGTTTGTGGATCCTGCTGGACGTTTTGAGCATTTTGCCCGTTATTGACCCTGCTCATCTGCTGATTGGCCGGAGACTGGTTGGTAGTTTCCAGACGGCTCATGGACTGTGCCTGGGCGGAAATAGTGACAGTATCGCCTGAAGAATTTGTCCCGCCCGAAGAGGAGTCGTTGCCGCTCTGCTGCTGTGTGCTCTGTAGCCTGTTCTGCCCATCTATTTCAGCAGGAGCTTTAAACGGAATATTTGTCGCTGTATTTATGCCTTCCATGAAGTGCCTCCCTGACATGGTAATTGGTTTATTTTAAAAGAAACTATACTATAGAATAGTTATTAAAAAAAACTGTGTCAAACTTTTTATATCCCTTTCTGCAAAACACTGTGTATTGTGTGCGTTAAAAGGCCCAGCTGATCCGCTTTAATGATATAGGGGGGCATGATATAAACCAGCTTACCGAAAGGCCGTATCCAGACGCCACGGTCAACAAATTTGCGCTGCATTCGGGCAACATTAACCGGTTCAACGCATTCAATCACACCGATGGCGCCCAGCACGCGGACATCGGCCACTGAGGTAAGGTCCCGGCAGGGTTCCAGTTCGGAGCGCAACTGCTCTTCAATGTCCAGCACCTTTTTCTGCCAGTCCGACGAAAGAAGCATCTCGATGCTGGCGTTTGCAGCAGAGCAGGCCAGCGGATTGCCCATGAAGGTGGGGCCGTGCATGAAAACACCGGGTCTGCCGCTGCAGATTGTCTCGGCGACATGCTTTGTTGTCAGGGTGGCGGCCAGGGTCATGTAGCCGCCGGTAAGCGCCTTGCCAAGACACATGATGTCCGGCGAGATGTCGGCATGTTCACAGGCAAAGAGTTTACCGGTACGACCGAATCCGGTGGCGATTTCATCGGCGATAAGTAGAACAGTGTAATGGCTGCACAGTTCACGTACTCTTTGCAGGTAGCGGGGAGAGTATATGCGCATACCGCCTGCTCCCTGGACAATGGGCTCGAGTATGACGGCAGCAACATCCTGCCGGTTTTCCTCTAGAAGATTGTGGAGAGGTGTAATGTCATCTTCATGCCATTGCCGATCAAATCCGTTGGCAGGAGCAGGGGCAAAGAGCTGTTCGGATAGAAAACCGCTGTACAGCGAATGCATGCCGCCCTCTGGATCGCAGACGCTCATGGCACCGAAGGTGTCACCGTGGTATCCGTGGCGGATGGTGAGAAAACGGCTTCTTCTTTCCTGCCTGCTTTGCCAGTACTGCAGGGCCATTTTTAAAGCTACTTCCACCGATACGGAGCCGGAATCGCAGAGAAAGACCCGGTCAAGTCCCTGGGGAGTGATGTTGGTCAGCCTGCGGCAGAGATCAATGGCAGGCTGGTGGGTGATGCCGCCGAACATGACATGGGCTGTTCTGGTGAGCTGGTCGCGCAGGGCGTCATTAATCTGTGGGACATTGTAGCCATGAATGCAGGCCCACCAGGACGACATGCCGTCCACCAGCTTCCTGCCGTCTTCAAGTTCCAGGAACACACCTTCTGCTGATTTGACCGGATAACAGGGCAGGGGGGTGGTCAGGGATGTGTACGGATGCCAGATGTGATTTTTATCAAAAGCGAGATGGTCTGCGGATATCATTGTGCTTGTGTTGCTGGAAAGTTTATTTTTCAGCTTTTTACCTGGTGCCGCAATTTATATAAGGAAATTGCGTCAGGGATGATGATGAAAGAATCATTTTGAAATAAAAAAAGGCAAGGCGCTATCACCCTGCCTTCTTAAAGACATAACTTAATTTGCTAAAAAAACAACTAATAACGCGGCCGACGTTTATCTCGTTTTTTACGTTGTTCAACCTGGTTTACTTTTATTTCCCGGCCATTGAGCATGGTTTTGTTCAATGCTTTTATGGCCTTGTCTGCTTCTGAGTTATTCGGCATGTCAATGAAGCCAAATCCCTTTGATTGGCCTGAAAATCTATCTTTTACAAGGTTCAGACTCTCAATCTCTCCAAACTCAGAAAACAATTGTTTGATCTCGTCTTCTGTAACAGTGTAGGGTAGTTGCCCAATGTAAATGTTCATTAAATTTCTCCTCGGAAATATGTTGTTGGTACTTAACTTTCACCAAAAAAATATTAAGTGTGTTAATGGGGCGCTATTGCCCTTGAACAGGGGGTATGTCTGGTGTAAAATTACCTGTCTGAATGCGGAATTGATTCGCATTGACCGGGCAGGGCAGGCGATGATAATCTATACTCCTGTTATGAATATTTGCTTCAATTTGGGGGGTTAAACCTAAATTGTGTGAAACGTATAAAGTTACATTTTCTTATTGTGCTTGTCTGCCGGCAGCGGGACCGCTCCATCTATCCCGATGTGAGAACGTGACGTTGGAAAATACCCGTCTGATAAAGTTGTTCGGATCAAAGAATGAACAGGATTAATAGGGCTGTTGACTGGGTTTGTCTGCAGTAATGTCGGATAGAGTCCTGTTCAGAAACTCCTTCAAGTGATCAGCAAAAACTCAAACGACATCTCATCTAATGGGTAGTGTAACTTTTTCAGGAGGGAAAAACGACGTAAATTTGGGAAATGCCAGGCTCTTTAATGAATTTTTAATCAAGTTAATATACCCGACTATTTTCTTTTTACAAGAAAATAGTAGCAAATTTAAAAATACATAGCAGTTCTTCATGCATTATGGAAGTTAATGAACCCGGCCGGGAATGGCTTTTTTCCGGCATTCTCCTTAGCTCCCAATCAAGAACTAACTTTCTGTTTTCTATAAGGAGGGAATATCGGAGATCGCCCGGTATCATCGACTCGACTTATTCGGTTAACAGCTATACCTCAAGCGGAAAAGTTTGTTTTGAAAGATGCTTTTTGCTGCGATTCTGGAAGCAGCTTTCAGCGTTTTGTCAAACTATGCGCCGGCCGTCTTTCCTGATCAAGTCCCCTGGCCCGGCATGCTGGTTTACGCCGGTGAAACGGAACAGCTCAGGCAGGACTTCACGGTGGTGCATGAGCTTTACCTGGATTTGGCAAAGCAGGCCACGCCGGTGATTGAGGTCGGTGCTGCCAAAAAGGTGACGGTGGAAGGAAAGGAGCTTGAGATTAAAGAGTATGAGGGGGAAGCGCTGTAGCAGTATTGGTCATGCGGAATTGGATGCCGGGTCAGAATAATTCCGGCCATTGCATAGAGGTATGGATGATACGCAAAATGACAATTTCACCTTTGTACTCCGCATAGGGAACAATAAAAGGCAGACCGGAGATAACCAGCTCTCTGGTTCCTTGCACCCTTCCAGGTCGGCCCATGCCAGGCTGTTGGATCAGGAGTTGAATGCCGTCCCAGATTTTTTGAGCGACTTTTTGAGCATTACAGGGATTATCCGCCGCGATATATTTTACTGCGGCATCCAAATTGTCCAGCGCCTGCCTTGTCCATCTAATCCGCATTTACGCCCCATTTTTTAAAACCGGCTTTAACCTCTTCCTGTGTGGCTAACTTTCCGGTGCGCATTTCGTCAAGACCTGTTTCAACTTCATGGACAAACCATTCCTCATACGTGAGAAATCGTTCAATCGCCTGATTGATAACCCATGTTCGTGACCTGTTTAAGCTTTTGGCCATTGAATCAATCCGATCAAACTTGCTGTCTTCCATGCGGATAGTAGTTGTTTTCATGTTGGTTCCTTTGGATAAAATATCCATTTGTATTCATTTGTATTCATTGTGGATATAATATAGTTTGTTTCTGAAAATAGCAAATAATAATAGTAGACGAAGTTTGCGTATTAATTAATTGTTAGGTTGTGTTGGTGATAAAATTTACACTTCATTAATAATCTCAACCATTTACGCCAAGACCACGGAAAAGAGGAATAGGGAAAAGTGTTTTTCAGATCAACTATTTTGTGGAAATTTTGCCAGTGAAACTGTTCAATAAAATAGTGAGGAATAGTTGCTGTTTGCTGCCCCTCCTGCTCACCGGTTGCAAGGAGTGTCTGCAAAGCGGTTGGGACACAAGATTTTTTAACTGCTGTAACGACTCAATTGGCAGCTTTCTTATACTGAAAGACTGAAAGAACAATGTCCGGAGGAAAGTTTGGAAACGGTCCAGGCTATACTGGCAGGCCGGGCCCATTATATCGGCACCTATTGCAAAAAAGACATCGAGTTCATTGGTTGCGTCCAAGAGGCGGAGGTTTACTTTGTCTTTAATTCCAAATTGGGCCGGATTATTCATGAACAGGGCCGCATTCAGTTGCAAGAATTTAACCCAAACGGTAACTGGGGAACAGCGCGTTCACCCAATTGCGAAGGCTTCACCCCGGAAGAGTTTCAGATGCTTGATTTTTCCCAAATAGACCTTTCAGAATTTTTTGGCGATCTTTATCCTTTACCTGCCTCACAGTTACAAAATAATCTCCGGAATACGGTCAATACGTTTCAGGGGAATGTGCCTGAATCGTAAATTTATAAATCGTTTACCATAATCCGCTCCAACTCCTGAACCCCATACAACGGCAGTGACAGCAGACTAAAGTTAACCTGCTGGTTACCGCCGGCGGTTCGTATGGTATGCTCCACCTGTTGCAGGCTTGCGGGATTCAAATCAAAACGAATAGCCAGCTTTGTATTTTTACTGAAAGCGAACTGGTGCAGGGATTTGAGAGAGCCACTTGTGCCGGCCTTAACCTCCACCGGTAGGATGCGCCCACCAGTAGCGATGACATAGTCTACCTCGGCATTGGCGCTTTTTTTCTCCCGCAGCCAGTAATGCAGGGACGGCTGCTTCAATCCTTCTGAAATATCGATAAGATGCTGCCCGATAAACTGTTTGGCAATTCCTCCCTCATTGACAAGCTGCCGGTCATCAAATGCGGCCATAGTTCGCCAATCGATGCCGCAGATATGGTTGGCCAGGCCAATATCCATAAATATCAGTTTATAAACGGCATCTGAGCTTTCTGCAGCCAGAGGTATACCGGAGCAATGGCTATGCTTGATTTGGTGACAGATCCTGGCCTTGGTTAGCAGAGAGACCCCTCGTTTAACCTGGGCGGAACGGTTGTCCCGAGAGATATTGGTATATTTTATCTTTTGTCCCAGGGCCTTTGGTATGTAGTTGAATATTTTCTGAATGAGAAGCAAATCGTTCTGTTTAGCGTATTTGCTGAAATCATCCTGATAGGTTGAGACGATTGAGCGGTGGACAGCAGAGGCCTCCAGCAGGGATTGATCCTCATGAAAAGACAGAACCGCCTCCGGCAGGCCGCCAACAAAGAAATAGTCACGTAATCTTTGTAGAAGATGTTGATGAGCTACCAGGGGGATGGCTTCGGATAACGGCGAAAGGGTGTCGAGATAGGGCAGGAGTGTTGGGTCGATGACCGCGAGAAACTCCCGAAAGGTAAGGGGATAGAGGTGGTAATACTCTACCCGGCCCACCGGCATTGAAAATGAATGATCTGTCAGGGTGAATTCCAGGAGAGACCCGGCGGTAATGACCGGCAGATCAGGATACTCCTCATAAAAGTAGCGCAGTGCCTGTAAGGCGTGGGGGGTTGCCTGGATTTCATCTAAAAAGAGAAGTGTCCCTGGAGCGTTGATGGGATTGCGGACAAGGGCTTCAAGTTCCCGGATAATGATTTTCATATCCAGTGTCTTGAAAATATCATCCAGGAAAAGGTGCTTTTCCAGATTTATTTCCCGTAAGCTCAGTTTGGCTGATTTGGCAAACAGCCTGACCAAGGTAGACTTGCCGACCTGTCTGGTACCTCGGAGGATTAACGGCTTTCTCCTCTTTTTAGCAAGCCAGCGATCGAGATATTTTATAGCATTTCTTGAGAACATGACAAAACACACCTCTTTTTTAGTGTAATGATAGTTGAAAAAGAGGTGTGTTGCAACCCCTAAAACTCCCCGCCAATCCGCAGTAAAAGTACTCCTCCCTCATGGGGAGGGCCGCCAATCAGAACGTGCCCCTTATCAACAAGAAGAACAACGGTCTGGAACGACTCTTTTCCCTTTTCAGTAATCCGTACCTGCAGGCGTGCTTGATTACCCTCATAACCCAGAAATTCCAGCTCCAGTTTTCGCCCGGAAGAGAGAAGAACCTCTCCGGACTTTTGGAGAGAAAGATGCATTTCAGTTTTTTTCACTAGAGTGAATCAGGAGAAATTTAAAATGGGAGAAAGCTCTTTACACAAGATTTTTGAGTTGTGGATCTACAGTATTTGAGTTTCGATAAGCAATATTCTTCAAAACCTGAAAACTTAGGAGATGTTTCCGAACTAGGTATTCAATATGCCTTTTTCTATTATGCTTTAATAGAAAATCGTAACTTGATTGTTATTCATCAGAAAAATATTTACTGACGTTGTTGGGAAGGCAAGCTTTGTGTTTAATCAAGTTTGAACAACCTTGCATTCATTAAACAACAAAAAAATCACACACATTTTCACACACACAAAGAGCAGGTAGAAATGAAAACCATAATAAACAAAAAAAGGACTAACAAGCTGATTTCACTTGAAAGTCCTTTAACGTTTTATGGTGCCCCCGGCATGATTCGAACATGCGACACCAGGATTAGGAATCCTGATTCCGGTCGATGTCAAAGAAGCTGGCCCATGTTTGCCGGAAAGGCAGGGTTAAATGAAAAGAGAATATTGGAGATAGCCCAGTATCATCGTCTCAAGATATTCGGATAACAGCCATATTTCAAGTAGAAAAATTTGTTTTGAAAGGCGCGCTGATGCTGCGAGTCTGGCAAGCAGATTGTTCTGGGTCAAATACGCACAGTTGACTGTCCCTCAACTCCACCAAATGTTCTCTGGGTTTTTCGCATACACTTTTGAGTTCCATTCAGAGTTTTCTTCAAATTGATACTCTCTGATAGCTGCTCGGCTAAAAGAGTTGACGTGAAGTGTCCTTCTCTGTATTATGCATTTGAACGATTCAACCATGGATATACATAGATTATGATTCCAAGAACAATGGCAGGATACGCCGCATCGGCCTTTGCAAAATACCCGGTGGTGACGGTTACCGGTCCGAGGCAGTCGGGGAAAACGACCCTGGCCAGAGCGACCTTTGCTGATAAACCTTATGCCAACCTTGAAAATCCGGTTACCCGTCAATTTGCCGAGGAAGATCCGCTGGCTTTTCTAAACCAGTACCCGCAAGGGGCCATTATTGATGAAATTCAGCGTGTTCCCGACCTGTTATCCTACATCCAGGTGATTGTAGACGAAAAACGCACGAACTCACTCTTTGTCCTGACCGGTTCGCAGCAGTTTGAATTGATGCGGGGAATCAGTCAATCACTTGCCGGACGTACTGCTCTGCTCAAGCTGCTGCCGTTGAGTCTCTCCGAACTTTCTCCACATTTTTCTCTGAGCGTTGATGAATTGTTGTTCAATGGATTTTATCCCAGGATTTACGATCAGGGCATTGCGCCAGACCAAGCTTATGGCGACTATTTTGAGACGTATGTCGAACGGGATCTGCGACAGCTGATCAACATTAAAAACCTGAGCCTCTTTCAGCGTTTTGTCAAACTATGCGCCGGCCGTTGCGGCCAGTTACTCAATCTCAATAGTCTCGCTAATGATACCGGGATATCGCAGAGTACGGCAAGGGAGTGGATGACGGTTCTGGAAGCAAGTTATATTGTTTTTCTCCTGCAACCATTTCACGCTAATATCGGAAAACGACTTATTAAATCACCAAAAATTTATTTCTACGATGTGGGTCTGGCCAGTTGGCTTTGTGGTATTGAGGACCAAAGGCAAATCCCGACCCATCCGCTACGAGGTAATTTATTTGAAAACATGGTCATCATGGAGACCCTGAAATACCGGTACAATCAGGGTAAACGCAACAATCTCTATTTTTATAGGGACAGCAATGGCAATGAGGTGGACCTCCTCTACACCATGGGGCAGGACTTGCTCCCAATCGAGATCAAATCAGGTCAGACGATCACCCCGTCCTATTTTCGGGGGTTGAAAAAATTCTGTGCCCTCTTTCCTGATCAAGTCCCCTGGCCCAGCATCCTGGTTTACAGCGGCGAAATGGAACAGCTTAGACAGGATTTCACGGTGGTGCGTATTTTTTCCCTATCCCGGCACCTGGAGCAGGTCGAAAGGAAGGAAGAAAATCTAACGTAAATTAACAAGGTAGATCAAGATGATTTGACGGCGTCCTCCATAATTAATTGGGGTCAGAGTAAAATTAAGCTTATTTTTCACCGGCACCTCAGTTAATTTTACTCTGACCCTAATTAAGACCCTAATTAAGACCCTAAGTTAATTTCTAACCTGATATCATTCACTACCGGCTTGATAATAAGAAACCTGATAACATTACATAATTCATTCAAGCCATTTTTTAGAGCGTACAGCACTATTCCATTTAGGGCAACAACACGCAAGGAAAATGATGATAGGAGGTGAGGGGGGATTTGGCCAGTACCTGGCAGGCGGGTGGTTTTGCTAATGTATGACCTAAATACTCCATTGAGATATAACTTGGCAGGGTTATCTTATGGAACTGTGACCTTGATTAAGATAGTTCCTGAACATTTCTGGAGGTGTCCTAACAGTATACGTACTAAAAATTTCCTGGCAAAATCATAGGGAGAGATGTTGACTTTTGGTTCTTACAATAATAAGAGTCAAGGGCAGACTTGACCCCTTGTCTCTTGTTTAAGGTGCTGACTGGGCTTGGTGCGTCAATTAATACAACAACACCGGAAGGTAAGCTCGTATTCGGTATCTTTGCGGCTTTGGCCGAATTTGAACGAGAGCTAGTTTCCGAACGTACCAAGGTAGGACTGGCATCGGCTCGTGCACGTGGGCGAAAAGGCGGTGGTCAATACAAAATGACGCCAGCTAAATTACGCTTGGCCATGGCAGCTATGGGTCAGAAGGAAACGGTTGTGAGCGAACTCTGCAAGGAGTTGGGAATCACTCGGCAGACTCTGTATCGGCATATCGGGCCGGATGGTGCGCTTCGTCAAGATGGGGAAAAAGTACTAGAGCGGTAAATAAATAGCTATTAATTTGTAATTTGCAAGCACTGGATAAATTCCGCCGGTTTGGGCTTAGAACCCCATAACAGAAACTGTATAGCATAGCGGTGCGTGGAGTCGGGAAAAGAGGGGGCCATGGCCGAAGCCATGGCGGAGAGATTAGTAAAGCTCGATACAGTTGGCGTAGACAAAAATAGTCTGACCAAAGAATGGGGTGTTGTTGATTCCGTATACATTCCATTGATTAGATACTTGGGATGGGTAGCTGTTTACATAGACGGTGTCAGCAGAAGTTGCAAATCCGCCGCCAGTCAAAGTGTAACCGCTGGGACAGGTTGCTGTTACGCTACCCGTCCAGCCTGGCAACAGTGCAGCTGCGAGATCGAGCGAATTTGATACGCGCACTCTTGAGACGGAAGAGGATGCGTCGTCGATCTCACAGGCGACACTGCCGTCAGGATTGATGACACGGATGGAAGAACCCGGCGCACAGGTACCGTCGACGATGTTCTGTTTCTCGTTTACCAGAATTGTCAGGTTATCTATTTCTATCTGCATCGCAGCTATCAGTGCTTCATTTGCATCGATCTGTGCCTGCAGATCGTCAATATCATCAGCGTTTTGATCGATGAGGAGTAGCAGTGCCGCATCCTGCGCCTGCAGGTCTGCGACGGCCGCCTCAAGTGCCGTAACGCGGTCTTCGAGGGAATCAACACGTCCGACAACGGCATCAATCTGTGCCTGAATGTCATCCAGATTGCTCTGAATCATCTGGAACGGCTTGCCGTTTGGCAGACCGGTACCGTTGCTGACCGCACTTCCCGCACTTCCGTTACCCGCGTAGAGTGATGTACAGACGGTAGCCGCCGCCAATAGTAGAATGGAACTCTTTTTCATCATGATATCTCCTTTTAATTGGTTGTTGATTCTCACGCTACAGTACCTGAAAATGGACGAAAATTCTCGCTTACATTTACTGAAGGTGAGAAAGTTGATGTAATGGAAATTGCGAATTCAGAAACCTGAACTCTGCAATTGTTTGATCCATCCATCTGTTTAGTGTGCAGTCAACCGCCCTATGCCTCTAACTCCTCCTCCCCCCTTTGGGGGGGATAAGAGGGGGGGGGATCTCAATTTCACATACACTGCGTTTGTTGAATTCAAAATCACCCCAAATGCCTAACTTTTAGGGGTGGATCTTTTGCATTTATTATCAGCATGATAGAGCATTCGTTTTTCTCAAAAAGCGTACCTAACATTTCTCAAATTGTTACCAGTAAATTGCCTAGCCAGATTTCGCTCCTAAAAGAGGTGATTCAGGTAAAATTAGATGAGAAAAAAAATGTAAAAAACGATGATAATCTACATTGTAAGGCTAAAAACATAGTACTCCGATATTGTGATATTGCTATAAAAGCGCTGCTCATCCGTGGCGATGTCCCCGCGAAGCGGGGACATCAAGTTAGTATCAAATTTCTTGATATCTACACAAAGTCCAAAATGTCGATAACGTAATTTCAGCCATATAAGTTAGTTTTCAACCTGATATCATTCATTTTCAACTGGATAACAAGAAACTTGATAATCTTTCATGATCCAACTTTCTGTTCATCTTTCAACGTCCCCTCCGGCGACTATCTTGACAGGCATAACCTTACAATTTCAGCAAATCTGTTAACAATATCAACTGTCCGACACCCAGTCCCATGTCCATCCAAATGGATAATTCAAAGCATAACAGCTGTAACTCTCCATTTATATCTAACCAGTGTAAGCTCCATAAAAAAAAGCCGGACTACCTTTTCCAAGGCAGTCCGGCTATCTAATAGACCCGTAACTTTCCGTCCCTGTCTTCCGGTAGGTTTGGCTTTATCTCGTATCACTTAAACTATTTTTTAATTCATGCTAAATGATATGATAGTGTCGAATGGCAAGTCAAGGTAATTTTATCTGTCACCTTGGTCAACGAGCTAAAAAAACCTGAAAACAGTTGGAACACAACCATTTAGAAGTATAAAAATACTACTGGGTTCGATTAGAAATGTGCAATGGCAAGGTTAAACATTTATGGGAAAATACAAGTTAAGATGGTTCCTGATTATACGTAACAAAACAGAAACCGAAAGTATGGTATGATTCGGTCATCAACGTCCTGTTTTTTCTACAAAAGAAAAAGGAGACGAACATGACCGTACAAGAGTGTATACTTAACAATTACCC
>DAOUUW010000023.1 GCA_030667965.1 Deltaproteobacteria bacterium | reverse complement strand
GCGCTCTTGCGTACTTGGCGAAGAATGACAGGAAAAAGACTTTTGATTGTATTGCAGATGGGATCTTGAGGAATAGAAATTATCTTCGGAGGTTTACGCTTGGCAAGGGGATTGTTCGGGGTGAATTTTCTTGGCGGGAGTTTAATAAGTCCCTCCCGTTCCAGCTTGAGCATTAACCCCCGACAGACAATGTCCTTGAGATATCCGTTGGGTTGCACCCAGTTCCATGCTCTGCAAACCTGACGGGATAATTCGCAACGACCAATGTCTGGTTGCCCTACGATGACGTTGCTGATAAAATCAATATCATCAGAAGTAATGTGTCGTTTTCGGTAGATGAATAGTTCGACCATGTAAAAAGTATGGTCGATTTTGACTTCGAACGCAAGCCTAAAATTTAGGCCGGTGAACTGTTACGAACAGACAATAAACTGCCGCACGGCAGCCGAAATATCGTCAAGCAGTTCAGCCGGATCAATGGGTTCGGGCCATGGGGACACATCTTCAAGATAGGTGCAGGTATCGGTTTTTTCTTTCCGCGTTTCCTTTACCATGGCGTCAAGCGTCGCCGGCCGCACCCCCAGGGCTTTTGCCTCGCTCTTTCGTATACGGTCATATTCAAGCGGTGATAAGGCCGCCAGGCGTTGAATGGTTTCTTTGTCGGAGCTCTTCGGTGTAGGGAAAGCCCCTTGTGGTTCTTCCACAGGCTTTGCCGCCTCGATGCAGTTTTTCATCGCCTCGTTACCACGAAGCAACATCAAGTCATTGAAATCGGTTACTCCAGTCGGTCGATTCTTGCCAAAGTCAGGCACGGCCAGCAAGCCGCCAACTACTTCCGCCGTTTCGCGGGCCTTGCTGAGGCCGGGATTGCCTTCGGTGGCTGCATCGTCGTCAGCACAAATGATAAGGTAGGCATCGGGAAGTTTCTCTCGAACCGCCTCGGCCACGGCCTTGAGATTTCCGGCATTGAAAGCCACCGCCACCGGATAACCCGTGACCTCGTGTATGCTTGCCCCGGTAGCGAATCCCTCGCAAATACAAACAGCGCCGGAAGGGTCCGGCTTTCCGAAGGCAAGATAGCGGCCCACCGTCCGGCCATCGGCCAGAAACCGCTTGTATCCGTCTGCATCAATGAATTGCAGGGGATGCAGCTTGCCCTTTCCGTCGCGTAGCGGTAGCAGCAGTTTGCCGTCCTTGGTCTGACGCAGGCCATGGGGTTTGACGCTCTTCTTGATCAGATAAGGATGATCTTCCTTTGCGGGCTCGGCCTTTTGCCAGATTTTCTCTGCCTTTGCTGACGCCGCCGTTTGTCGGGCTTGACGCTCCTCTTCTGCCTTGCGCTGGGCCTTGGCTACCTGCTGGCGGAATATCTCGGCCTCTTCATTGCTCATGGCATGGTCATGGTCTGCCTGCCAGGTTAGTAGGGTGTTGCCGGTTGACCAATCGCCAAAACAGCCGCCCCGGCCATCGGGGAACATGTGCGCCCATCCGGCCCGGTTATCGACACCCTTTCCGCTACCAGGAAAGCGCACGAATCGGCCCGGCTCGATGTTGGCTGGCGGCGTCAGGCCGTGCGCCCGTATCGTCTCAATGAAGCCTTCTTTTGTCTGTGGATTCATACCTCCACCCCCCCTACTTGTTCAATAAGGGCGCGAATATCCTCGACACGCCAAACAGTACATCTTTCAGACAGCTTCACAGGTTTTGGGTAGCGGCCGGACTTAATGCCTGCCCACCAACTTGATTTAGAAATGGGGATGAGAGCAAGGACTTGCGGCAAACGCAAGAACCCAGCCGGAGGAAGGGTGTGAAAAAATTTCTGCATACTATTCTCCTATAGTCTAAATGGGACGTAATTGGAGAACAGATACCAAATAAAAAACAGGAAGTAACCGGTGTTCAGGGTAACCGTCTACTCGTCGTTATCGATTGTTGCCTTGAGATATTCCAAATTTGATTTTGCTTTTTTGTCAGGAAAATCTCGCCGAAAGCGTCTGCTTTTATTTATGCCTCGACAAGATTCTGAGCAAAAACTTCTCTGTTTGCCAGAAAGAGGCCTCCTGCAAACTTCACACAGTTTGTCATTTGCGTAGAGTCCGGATTTTACAGGTTTGGACCTGAAAGATACTGGGCCATCTCGCAATTTCATCGGACGTTCTCTGCGAGGTGGGCCAATTTGCCGACGTAAATCTTCATGAACACAGGACTTGTACATATCGTTGAGCAGATCATTGAATTTCTGCCAGTCTGCATCGAATTGATAATTTTTATGGGGGAAATCTTTTTTAAATTTGTTTCGCAACTCCCGGTAAGCCTTCCAGAATATATACCGCAGTTCGTTGACATTAGAGAATTCCCGCTCCATCCGTACTATGTCACTGTCTTGCATGCATCAACCTCCATCTGCTGCTCCCTTTAGGATTACCTATGGGAGCTGGCAGGGTTTTCCAGCTTGTCGGGTGGCCACCCTATCTCCCGGAAAACTGTTGTTAGCCGTTTACCTGCCGAAACGGAATAATCTTCGCTCCGGCTTTGAGAGCGTCCAGGTAATCCGTCCAGGTCTGCATCATTTTCTTTCTTTCGGCCAGGTGTTCCGCGTGGTTATATGCTGCTTTCACCTTATTGCGCTCCTGGTGGGCAAGCTGCCGCTCGATAACTTCAGAACGCCAACCCTGCTCATGCAAAAGCGTGGACGCCATGCTTCGGAATCCATGCCCGGTAACTTCTTCCTTGGTGTACCCCATGCGTCGCAAAGCAGCATTCACAGTGTTTTCGCTCATAGGGCGGGCGCGTGTTCTTTCACTGGGGAAAACATATCTACCTTGCCCGGTAAGCGGCTGAATTTTATTGAGGACACTTACCGCTTGTTTCGACAAGGGAACGATATGCGGGGATTTCATCTTCATTTTTTCGGCCGGAATCCTCCATTCGGCTGCATCCAAGTCTATTTCTTCCCATTCAGCGTGGCGCAGTTCCCCAGGACGTACAAAGGTCAAAGCACCAAGCTGCAACGCGCATTGAGTCACGATTGATCCCTTATAATCATCAATGGCCCGAAGAAGCCCCCCAACTCCTTTTGGATCAATTATGCTTGCCATACGCTTTGATTTGGCAGGAGGCAAGGCCCCTTTCAGGTCTGCGGCCGGATCTCGCTCAGCTCTTCCGGTTGCAATTGCATAGCGGAATATCTGGCCACAGATCTGTTTTACCCGGTGCGCGGTTTCTATATATCCCTGCGCCTCGATTTTGCGCAAAACAGCCAACAATACCGGAGCCGTGACCTCGTTGATTTGCCGCTGTCCAAGACTCGGGAGGATGTGATTTTTAAGCCGTTGTTGAATCGTCTCGGCGTGACGTGGGACCCAAGATTGCGAGAATTTGGAAAACCACTCCCTGGCAACTGCCTCGAAACTTCCCTTGCCAGACTTGGTCTGTTTTACAGCCTGCCTTTCAGCAGCCGGATCAGCATGATTACGAAGGAGTTTTTTTGCGTCGTCTCGTTTTTCCCGTGCTTCTTTCAGGGAAACCTGGGGGTAAGTCCCCATGGAAAGCAACTTTTCCTTACCCCCAAAACGATATTTAAAACGCCACCACTTACCCCCGGCAGGGGTAACCAGCAGGAACAGCCCGGCTGCGTCAAACAGCTTCACGGGCTTGGTATCGGCCTTAGCGTTGCGAATGGTGGGGTCAGTCAGCGGCATGGGGTACCTCCTTGGGGGTAATTTTGCTTTAGGGGTAGTTCCTACCCCCATTGTTACCCCCAGTTACCCCCGTTTGTCAACGGATTTTATCGGACGTGGCTGGGTGAAAACATAAAGAAAAAGCCCGCATGGAGCGGGCTTTCAGGGTGTTGCCGGATGGTCCCGGACTTAAAAGTGGCGGAGAGAGAGGGATTCGAACCCTCGGTGGAGTTTAACCCCCACACTCGCTTAGCAGGCGAGCACCATCGGCCTCTCGGTCATCTCTCCGTTTTTTGAAATAAAATGGCGGAGGAAGTAGGATTCGAACCCACGGAACTTTCGTTCAACGGTTTTCAAGACCGCCGCCTTCAACCACTCGGCCATTCCTCCACAATGTGTGATCCGTATTTACCATTACGAAATTTTCATGTCAACGTTAGATGTCTTTTCTAATGCGCATGAGAAGATTTTTTATCATTTCCTCATGATTTCGGAAATCTGATTTTGGTAGCGGGAGATAATTGTCTTTCATGAAACTTATTGGCAGGCACATGTTGATCAGGATGAAACAGCTTGAAGGGCATCGGATAATTTTTGCACAGGCAAGACGGTCAGCCCGGAAATTTTTTCCCGGGGGGCATTTGCCTTGGGAATAATTGCATGTTTAAAACCGTGTTTGACAGCCTCCTTGAGCCTCTCCTGGCCGTTTGGCACTGGACGGATTTCACCGGAAAGACCTATTTCGCCAAAAATTATCAGGTCCATTGGTAATGGTTTATTCTGCAGGCTTGAGGTGATGGCAAGCACAAGGGCAAGATCGGCGCTTGTTTCACTGACCTTGATTCCGCCGGCAACATTAATAAAGACGTCCTGATTATAGGTTGTTACTCCGCCGTGGCGATGGAGTACGGCAAGGAGCATGATGATTCTGTTGAGATCTATGCCGACGGACACCCTGCGCGGATTTTCAGAGTGGCTTTCATCGACAAGGGCTTGTATTTCCACCAGCAGAGGACGGCTTCCCTCCCATATGACCATGACCGCGCTGCCTGCCATGATTTCCCCGTGGCGGGTCAGGAAAATAGCCGAAGGGTTGCTGATTTCTTTCAGGCCGCTGCCGGTCATGGCAAAAACGCCCAGCTCGTTGACGGCGCCGTAGCGGTTTTTGACAGCCCGCATCACCCTGAACCTGCTGTCATTGTTACCCTCAAAATAACAGACAACATCAATAATGTGCTCAAGCACCCGTGGGCCGGCAAGATCACCTGTTTTGGTTACATGTCCCACCAGGAATACGGCAATATTGTTTGCTTTGGCAAATTGGGTGAGCTGGGCAGCGGATTCCCGTACCTGGGAGACACTGCCGGGAGCTGACGAGGTCGTTGCCGTCTGCATGGTCTGGATTGAATCAATGACCATGATCTGCGGTTTTTCCTGAAAAGCGGTGGCGCAGATGTTTTCCACCTTGGTTTCCGACATGAGCAGCATGTCCCGGTCGGGAAGGTGCAATCTTTTGGCGTGCATGGCTATTTGCTGGGGTGACTCCTCGCCGGTGACATAAAGCACTTTCTTCCGGCTGCTGAGTTTGCAGCAGACCTGCAGGAGACAGGTGCTTTTCCCTACTCCGGGATCGCCGCCGATGAGGATGACCGATCCCGGCACAAGGCCGCCGCCGAGCACTCGGTCAAATTCGGCCATGCCGGTCGTGATGCGTGGGGTAAAGCTGAGGTTGACCTGGGAAAGGAGTTGAACAGGGGAGACAGTGCCGCTGTATCCGCCGGCCATGGAGACTGGGGGAGGTTCTTGTTCGCTCACGGAGTTCCATTCCCGGCATTCGGGGCATTGACCCACCCATTTGCTGGATTTTGCCCCGCAATTATTGCAGATAAAGATGGTATTGGCCGCTTTCATTAAATTTTCTTAAGTTCTTTTTCAAGTTCACTTAATTCTTTTTTGTAGTATTTCAGGCATTTCTTTATATAGCGGCCACGCTGCCAGTTGGATTCTATATTGCCGGGTTCGATGGGGGCATCTTTGCAGGCCAGCAGGTGCAGTCCTGGGGACAGACGTGTATTGCTCAAACAGGCTATTTTACTTTCGTAGTAGAGCTTGTAAGTATGTAGTTGCGCCCGTTTGTTGCTTTTTTCGGTTATTGTTTTCTGCGTTACAACCATCTTGTTCACCATGTATTACATATATCATATGTGGATAGCAAAAATAAAGCCACTGCTGTCGTTTTTATGAACAAAAAATATGCTTATGGGGTGAATTGCATGTTTTTCTATTTTTCCATTTTTCCGTTTTTCTGCATGTGTATTCCGGAAAATTGAATCGGGTGGTCAGAAATTGACTACTCCCTCTTGCAAATTGGGTATTTTCTCTCTGGCGCCTGTGGTGTTTCAGGGAAAATTGGGTTTATTGCTCACTATCTTTTGGCGGAAATGTTTTTGTTTCTGCTGAAAGTCGTTATGGAAAGACCGTGTTTGGAGTACATCTGGAAAAGCTGAAGGGTACCTTGAAAAATTGTCTTTTCGGGCAATTTCTGCGTTGTTCTTTGTATTTTATAATAGTAATATCAACTAAATGACTAGCATTAAGTTTTTTGCACGCCCTAATCTTGAACGGAAATCAGATATTTTTCAAAGTATTCTAAAAGGTGAAAAAATTTCGCCTACAGGTAGAAAAATTAAAATTTCCTGGAGAGATTATTTTTTATGTGAGCTAACTGGCGTGGAATTTGCACTAGAAGTTTGAGTAAGAGACAGGAAGGTCGAATGGGGGTGAAGCTATGACACATCGGCAGGCAATTAAAATTTTGATGTTAAGTCCTATGTATTTTCGGCTCGATCTGCCGGCCCGCAGAAAGCTGATCTGTGAATTTTGCGCTTTGTATGATAATGCCGCCGACTGGAAAGTTGTTTGACACGGCCTGGGATTATCCGGTTATCATTCGTTCGGCCAGGCCGACTATGGGCATGATCACTTTTTGTATGATGCCGGTGTAAAAAAGAGCGAGCAGGATGAGGAAACCGAATGGTTCAAGTCTGGCAAATAATGCGGCTTGCCGGGGTGGCAGAATGCCCATCAATACTTTGCTTCCGTCAAGTGGTGGTATGGGCAGGAGGTTGAAAACCGCAAGAATGATATTGATCCAGATGCTGGCTCCAAGCATTTGAAAAAGCGGATGAATGATGCCTGTGGGGATGAACGCGGCAAAGACCAGCAGGAGTTGGGCAAGCAGGCTGCTGGCAATGGCTGTCATGATGTTGGCAGCCGGTCCTGCCAGGGCAACCCAGATCATGTCTTTGAGGGGGTTTTTGAAATAGCGGGGGTTGACCGGCACTGGTTTGGCCCAGCCTATTTTCATGATGATAAAGGCAAGAACTCCCAGGGGATCCAGGTGTTTCAGTGGGTTCAGGGTTAAACGGCCCAGGTCGCGAGCAGTGGGGTCTCCGAGGCGATAGGCAACCATGCCATGGCTGTATTCATGAATCGTCAGGGCGAAAAGAAATGGTGGAGCAAGAATGATTATCTGTTGAATAATACTCATTTGTTTCTCTGCCTTTTCGTTTTTTCTTCTTCGGACAGTTCCGTCTTTTCCTTATCTGTATTCATCCAGAGGATATTCTTCTTTAAGAAAGTGTAATTCATCATCACGGCTGCGAAGCCGGCCATCCAGTGTTTTTCCCAGAAGATCATTGAGTATGGTCTGGTATATCGGACCTGGCGGGTAGCCCAGGGTGTTGAGGTCCGTACCGTGAATATGGTTTTTTACATGACGCAACTGGGTTACATACAAAGAGACAGCCTGTTTTCCCGCTTTGTTCCGGCAAAGTGCCATAAGATACAGCAGCCCTTCATGACTCAATCCCATGAGGAGCCAGTATATTTCACTGGGACGAAGATGCACCCGTCTTTCCAGAATGCGTATTATCCGTTTTGACTCAACTTTTTCCCTGATCAAAATTTGTCTATATCGTTCCGGCACCTCGAATTTTTTGCAATAAGAAAGCAGTGCCCTGGTCTGGATGCGTGATGTCAACGCAAGCAGGTAGACAATCCATTGACGGCATTCTTCGTTAAGATAGAGCAGTTTATGCCAGGCAATGGCCCGATGTGTCTCTTCGAGTATATTGGCGAGCTGTGAATCAAGTGTGAGTGAGTGGTGGAGAAATTTCAGCAGGTCAAATTGGGCCATACGCCGAATGGCAGGCAAGGGATTGTGTTCCGAGAGGATCAGTTTGATTTCCTGAAAATACCTTTTACCGAATTTCTGGTCAAAAAGATTCATTTTGACGGCATTTTTTATCTGTTTTTCCGTCAGTTTCCCAAGTGTGAACCCCATACGCTGTTCAAAACGGATTGCCCGGTAAATGCGGGTTGGATCCTCAACAAAACTTAAGTTGTGCAGGATTCTGATTTGCCGGTCTTTCAAATCGTTCTGGCAATTGAAAAAATCCACGAGTATGCCGAATTTGTCGGAGTTGAGGTGGATGGCCATGGCGTTGATGGTGAAATCCCGGCGGAAAAGATCAAGTTTGAGAGAGCTTAATTCAACAGTGGGCATGGCTGCCGGAAATTCGTAGTATTCCAGGCGTGCGGTGGCAATATCAACTTTTAATCCGTCCGGGAGCAGCACCATTGCCGTATTGAATTTTACATGGGTACGCAGTTTGCCGCCAAGCTTCTCCACCAGTTTTTTAGCAAAGGTTATGCCGTCGCCTTCAATGACAATGTCCAGGTCGAAATTTTTCACATGGAGCAGCAGGTCACGTACAAACCCTCCCACGGCATAGGCCGTAAAGCCGTTTTGCCGGGCGACATCACCAATTGTCTGTAGAAGGATGAGAATATTTTTGTTTAATGATTGGGTCATCAGGTTGGTCAGATTTCTGTTGCGCTCCACAGAGGGCTGGCTCTGGGTGGTGTTGAGACTGGGCAGATGTGCCGGATCGTTGACAAGTAGATTGAAAAGGTCTGTCCGGGTAATAACGCCGACAAGCTGTTTGTTTGCCACAATAGGAATGAAGCGTTGCCTGTGTTCAATGATCAGTTCCTGGATGTCGGCCAGGGTCGCTGATGTCGGCAGGGTGGCAAATTCCGTGTTCATAAATTCAGTGACAGGCAGGTCTCCCAGGTTATGAAAAATAGCCTTGCTGGCGTCGCGCCTGGAAAAAAGGCCGAGAATTTTTTTGCCCTGTATGATTGGCAGCACTGTGATGCTGTAGCGAATGAGGATGTCGTTTGCCTCAAGGGTGGAAATATGCGGTTCGGCGGAGATGATCGGTGACGACATGAGCTCCCATGCCAGACTTTGCGGCTGGACGTGTTTGTGGAGAAGGCGTATCAGTTTTTCTTCCGCCTCGATCAGGGTCATGTCATTGATGGTTGCCGCCGCTGCCGATGCATGCCCTCCTCCATTGAATTCAAGGGCAATTTTACCGACGTTCACCTCGGGAATCCTGCTTCTGGCAATAAGATAAATTCGTTCACCCATACTTGCCAGGGCAAAGAGGACGTTAAGGTTCTCCATGCTCATGAAGCGCCTGACGATGAGTGAAAATTCGTCAACATATCTGCTGAAGGCTATACGGCAGACGGTGATTTCAATGGATTGTATGGTGTAGGTTGTGGCTGATTTGATCAGATCGTGCAGACGGGCAACCTGGTCCGTGGTCAGTTCATGGGTGATATACTGGGTAACCGTGTGGAGGTTGGCGCCACAGGCGAGCAGCCAGGATGTGGCGTTTAAGTCGGCCGGGGTGGTTGTGCTGAATGTAAAGGAGCCGGTATCTTCATATTCGGCCATGGCCAGCAGGGTGGCTTCGTCTTCGGTGAGCGCAATGTTTTTCTGTTGGAAAATCTCAACAAAGACCGTGGCGGTTGATCCCACAAGCCGAACCACCTCAACTTCCCCTTTCATGTCACCCGGTGCGTCAGGGTGGTGGTCATAAAGATGTAGGGTAATCCCCGGGTTGTTCAGGCATTGGGCAAAGTTACCTATTCTGGAAGGTTGTCGTGTGTCCACTACGATCAGTTTGGTGACCTTGTCCAGGGGGATGTATTTAATTTTCTGGAAGTCATAAATCATCAGCGACTGGACAAAGAATTTGCGCAGGTTTTTTTCCTGTGAGCCGGAAAAGGCCATAATTGCATCTGGATACAATTTTTTGGCGGCAACCATGGAGGCCATGGCGTCAAAATCTGCGTTAAGGTGTGTTGTGATGACTTCCATGTGGTGGAGGAAAGAGTTTGAGGTGAGCGAAAGAGTTTAAAGTGGCTGGAATAAATCACTTTAAACTTTAGCTCACTTTAGTCACTTTAGCTCACTTTTTTTACTTGCTTTTTGGGCGCGCGGATGAAATTTGCGGTGGATTTCTTTCAGTCGATTCGTGTCCACATGGGTGTAAATCTGGGTTGTGGAGATGTCGGCATGGCCCAGCATGAGCTGCACGGAGCGAAGGTCGGCGCCATGATCCAAGAGATGCGTGGCAAAGGAGTGGCGTAGCATGTGCGGACTTATTTTCTTGTTAATCCCGGCCAGGGAAGCTGTCTCTCTGATAATTTGCCAGAAACGCAGCCTTGTCATGGCGCCACCCCTGTTAGTGACAAACAGCGCAGGGCTTTTTTTACCCCTAAGGAGCTGCGGTCTGCTGTTTTTCAGGTAAAGCGTAATTTTATCAACTGCCTCTTCACCAAAGGGGATGAGGCGTTCTTTGCTTCCCTTGCCGAGTACGCGAACAAAACCTGCGTTGATATGAATTGCCATGGCAGGCAGATTGACCAGTTCGGAAACGCGCATGCCGGTGGCATACAACAGGTGGAGCATGGCAGTGTTGCGCAGGGTTAGAGGGGTTTTCTCTCCCTGACTGCAGAGCAGGTCGGAAACTTCGGCCATGGAGAGATCGTGCGGGAGAACACTGCCTGGTTTTGGTGTTTCGAAGAGAGTGGTCGGGTCAGCGCTGATAATTTTTTCAGCAACAAGAAACCGGAAAAAAGTCCTGATGCAGGACAGGCGTCTGGAGTTGCTGCGGTTTGAAATCCCTTTTTTCTTGCTGAAAGAAAAATAATCCCTGATAAGGCCGGCATCGGTGTCGGCAAGGGTTGTTTTTTTTCCGTCTAAAAAAGTGAAAAAAGAAGAGAGGTCGAATTGGTAGGAGTGAAGTGTGTTTTCCGCCAATCTTTTTTCAGCTGCAAGATAATGGAGAAACAGATCCCGGCACTGAAGCATTTCCGCTGGAAGCACTATGCCAGGGGTTCTGTTTGTCAATGGAGTGGGGTGCGGAAGAGGCGACCGTTACCCTTCCCGGTCTATGCGGTAAATAGTCTTGCGAAGTTTTCTTTTTGCTTCTGCCTGTTTACGGCGTTTTTTGACGCTGGGTTTTTCGTAATATTCGCGGCGTTTCAGCTCCTTTTTAATCCCATCAAGCTGCAATTTTTTCTTTAACTGGCGAATGGCGTACTCAATGTCTCCTCTTACCTCAACTTCAATCATGATAACTCCGAAAAAATATTTTTATGAAAAGAGAAAAAGTCTTAAAAGTCTTATGTGAATTCCTGTAAAACAAACTTGTATAATATAATCTTCTTCTTTTTGTCAATATATTTATGTCAAGAATGGCATTCTCTTTATTGAAAAGTGTTCCTTTTCAGCGGATTTTTGAATTGCTGAAAATTTTCCCCGGGTTCAAGATGTTGTTCGGGTCAAAGAGATGCTTCATTTCCTGCATCACCGCAAGGTTCACCGGATCAAGTTCAAGGGGAATATATTTGGCCTTGGTGATGCCGATGCCGTGTTCGCCGGACAGGGTGCCGCCCATTTCGATGACCTTGCGGAAAAGAGATTCTTTAGCTTTTTCAGCCCTTGAAACCTCTCCGGAATCGTTTCTGTCAAGCATGATGTTGACATGGATATTACCGTCACCGGCATGTCCGAAGGTAAAGATGGTCAGTTCGCTGCGTTTGGCAAGGTCTTCGGTAAAGGCAACGAGTTCGGGGATTTTTGTGCGGGGCACAACCACATCTTCACTTGTTTTGTTTGGTTTGAGTTTAAAGGCGGAGGGTGACACAGAGCGGCGTGCCGTCCAGAGTGAAGCAACCTCATCGCTGTTTTTTGCTTCCATAAATGACAGGAACGATTTTTTCCCCTTGAGAAATGTTTTCAGGGAATCTGATTGGCCTGTTACGTATTTTTCATCTCCATCCACCTCCAGCAGCAGCAGGGCTCCGGTGTCTTTAGGCAGGGTAAAAGGCAACTTGTCGTGAACGATTTGTATGGCTGTGCGATCCATGTATTCAAGGGTACAGGGCCTGTGTTCCGCTAAAATTTCAGATACCAGTGATGTCGCCTGATGCAGGTTCCTGCACAGCAGAAGAAATGTTTTTTTTGCTTTTGGTAAGGGTATCAGTTTGACAATGATTTTGCTGATAATGCCCAAAGTTCCTTCGGAGCCGATGAACAGTCGGGTGAGGTCGTAGCCAACCACTCCCTTGGCCGTGCGAACACCGGTTTGCATAATTCGTCCGTCCGGCAGCACTACTTCAAGACCCAGCACATAGTCTCTGGTGACACCGTATTTAACGGCGCTGGGTCCTCCGGCGCATTCCGCCACATTGCCCCCCATTGTGCAGAATTTCAGGCTGGCGGGATCCGGGGGGTAAAAGAGGTTTTTCTTTTTCAAATGGTCTCTGAAGATTCCGGTGATAACGCCCGGCTCAACTACGGCTATCTGGTTTTTTTCGTCAATTTCCAGGATGCGGTTTAACCTGGTGAGGCCCAGCACCAGCCCGCCGGCCACCGGCAGAGATCCGCCGGTCATGCCGCTTCCAGCTCCCCGTGGAACCACTGGAAAAGGCACGGACTGGGCAAGCTGCATGATGGCGCTTATTTCTGATGTATTGCCTGGCAATGCCACGGCTTCGGGAGGAAATTCCTGTCCGGTTCCGTCGTAGGAGTAGCAGAGCAGTTCTTCCGTAGCGGTAGTCAGCTGGTCCGGGCCGACAATGGTTTTGAGTTTGTTTATGGTTTTGCGGTCCATGTTGATAATGTACGCTGGAAAATGTAATATGCAAAACTAAATTGACAGATCGTTGGAAGAAATTACAAAGTCGTGAGCTAAAAAAATGTCTGAAAAATTACAGGTTGCCTTAATAGCAGGAGGAAAATCCGGGGAGCGCGAAGTGTCCCTGGCGGGAGCCAAAGGGGTGCTTGCTGCGCTGGATTCGGGAAAATATGATGTGCACCAATATGACCCGGCCACAGATCTTGCACGTCTGGCAGAGGATGCCGACAGGCTGGATGTCGCGTTTATTCTTCTGCATGGGCCTCTTGGCGAGGATGGTTCCATGCAGGGTTTTTTTGACCTGCTGGGCTTGCCGTATCAGGGCTCAGGTGTTTTGGGCAGCGCTCTGGCCATGGATAAAAATCTGGCAAAAATAATGTATAAACAGGCGGGTCTCTTTGTTGCCGACTGGCTGATGGCAAAATCTTCGGACATGGAAGATACAGGAAGAATTACAGCGCGACTAGGTTTTCCAATGGTGATAAAGCCTGTGAGCCAGGGATCAAGCCTGGGAATGAGCATTGCCCATGATGGGGTAGAGTTGGTCGAAGGGCTTAGATTGGCTTTTGGTTTTGGTGGTGAGGTGATGGCGGAGGAATTTATCCGCGGCAGGGAAATCACCGGAGGGGTGATTGGCAACAATGAACTTCAGGCGCTGCCTTTGGTTGAAATTATCCCCGGGAAGGAACATCCGTTTTTTAATTATGAGGCCAAATATCTGCCCGGGGCGAGCAGGGAGATCTGTCCGGCGGATTTTCCTGAGGAAATAACCGTACAAGCGCAGGGTTATGCGTTAAGGGCGCATCGTGCCCTGCAGTTAAAGGGCTACAGCCGTACTGATATGATTGTCTCTGATGAGGGGGAGATTTTTGTCATTGAGACCAACACCATTCCGGGCATGACTCCTACGAGCCTTTTACCCCAGGCCGCCCAGGCTGCGGGACTGGCTTTTCCGCAACTCCTGGATCGCCTGATTGAGCTGGCCTTAGAGGCTGAGTGAGGTTACTGGGGTTTCCTGCGCAACAGCATCGTCAAACAGAACTCACAGAGTTTGCAGAATTTTCAGTGTCTCTGTGAGCTCTGTGAGAGATTTGCAGCCTAAATGAAAAGACTGCTTTTTTGTTTAAAATCTCTTTTCAAAATAGGGTTTAAGCACCTCCGGCAGTTTGATGCTGCCATCTTCCTGCTGGTAGTTTTCATAAATGGCGGCCAGGGTTCTGCCCACGGCAAGGCCGCTGCCGTTTAAGGTGTGGACCAGGGCGCTTTTTTTCGCTCCTTTCGGGCGATAGCGGATTCCGCCGCGTCTGGCCTGGAAATCAAGGAAATTGCTGCAGGAGGAGATTTCCCGGTATTTATTCTGGGCGGGCATCCACACCTCTAAATCATATGTTTTGGTGGCGGAAAAACCAAGATCTCCCGTGCAGAGCACCACCAGTCGGTAAGGTAGTTGTAGGAGCTGCAGCACCTCTTCCGCATCGGCAAGAAGAGATTCAAGCTCCATGTCTGATGTTTCGGGTGTGGTAAATTTGACCAGCTCGACCTTGTCAAACTGGTGCTGGCGGATGAGACCCTTGGTGTCGCGTCCGTAAGATCCCGCTTCAGAGCGGAAACAGGGAGTGTAGGCGCAGTATTTGATGGGGAGTTCGTTCTGGGAAAGGGTTTCATCCCGGTGGATATTGGTCACCGGCACCTCGGCTGTGGGAATGAGCCACAGGTCTCGTTCGGAAACAGAGGTCTTGAAAAGGTCTTCCTCGAATTTGGGCAACTGCCCCGTTGCCGTCATTGTCTCCGTGTTGACCAGGAAAGGCGGCAAAACCTCCATGTAGCCGTGTTTCTGGGTATGAAGATCCAGCATGAAGTTGATCAGGGCTCTCTCCAGACGTGAAGCAAAACCCTTCAGCAGGGCAAAACGCGCCCCTGATATTTTTGCCGCCCTCTTAAAGTCCAGACTGCCGTCGGCCTCGCCCAGTTCTCCGTGTGCCTTAGGGGCAAAAGAAAAGATTGTGGGCTCTCCCCATTTTTTTATCTCAACGTTTTCACTATCGTCCGTGCCCCGGGGGGTGGAATCATGACAGAGATTGGGAATCTCCATGACAATTTCCTGGAGATCTCCCTCAATTGCGGCCAGGCTTTCATCAAGTTCCTTGATCCTGGAGTTTACTTGGCGCATTTCCGTCATAAGCCCCTCAGCGTCCTGCTTGTTTTTTTTCAGGATCGCTATTTCCTGGGATACCGTCTTTCTTCGGTTTCGCAGTCCCTCAACTTCAGAAAGCTGCTCACGGCGTTTTCGATCAAGCTCTGCAAATTCGTCAATGCGGTTATGGGTTATGCCGCGCAGTTTGATTTTTTCCTTGACCAGGTCTATGTTTTCCCGGATGAAACGCAGTTCGAGCATATTTGTTATCCTTTTCTGCTGTTTTTTTCGTCAAGATGTCGTAGCGCCGCTTTGTTGAACCGAGCAGGTCTGCAACGTCTGAGCAATGATGAGAAATAATTGTTATTTCAATGCGTTAGGTGCCCTTTTTCTGCAGGGCTAACACGTGATCAGACGCCGAATGTCAGGCGTCAGCTGTAAAGTATTTGTTTTTTAAAATGAAAAGTCCAAAAGTGGTAGATGAAAATAGTTATACACGACATAAAAAAATGCTATTATACGGGATAAGGGTGATAATTTCCAGAGGCCGCTTGAATATTCTCGTCTTGTCTCGCCCGGGATCGGTTATTGGTGTTGTCCTGTTTTCTCTCCGGGTGGAAGTCACTTGAAAAAAAAGCCGGAAAAATGACAAATAAAGCAATATGTGACATACTGGAGTGTGATAAAGGCTGTAAAAGTGCGAAATGTTCCAAGGTTATGTATGCTTTGCAAAATGAATAAATTGAAAAAAGAAAATGGTTCGTCAACTATCAATTTTTTTCCATTGTCAATTTTCAATTCCGGCGCCGCCGGCAAGTGCATAGGAGCGTATTATGGCTGTATGGGCAATAAAACTTAAAGACAAAGTAGTGAAGCAGTTTGCCATCGAGGATGGAGAACGCCTTATAATCGGCAGGGGAGCCGATGCGGATGTGGTAGTTGATAATACGGCCATTTCCCGCAAACATACGGCGATCGAAAGGAAAAACGGAGTTTATTTTATTGAGGATCTTGGCAGCCTTAACGGCACCATGGTCAATGGTAAAAAAATTGACACCTGTGTGCAACTCTTTGATGATGACGTTGTTGAAGTGGGTAAATTTCTGTTGCTTTCTGCTGAAGCTTTAAAGGAGCAGGGTTTTTCATCCCACAGTGCCGCCATGGATTACGGTGATGAAACCGTTTTTGTCAATCGACAGGCTGAGGCCGCTCCAAAGAAGAAAGGAAAGACTGAGGACACAGTCCATCGCCTGATAGTTATTAAAGGTGGAGGAAGCCCCGGAGTAGTGACTCTGGTTGGCCGCAGCAGTGTTAAAATCGGTAAAGAGGTTAATTGCGACTTGAGGGTTTCCGGATGGTTTGTCGCCAAAGCCCAATGCTACGTCATTAACCGGGATAACCAGTATTTTCTTGTCCCCCAGCGCAGTTGGGTGAAAACGAAAGTAAACGGCTTTGCTGTGAAGGAAGAGCATCAGCTGCGCAAGGACGATATTATTGAGATCCGTGGGGGGCAGATTCGCTTTGAGTAAATCCTACAAACCATGGATGCCTTAACTGGAGTCCCTTTCTGTGAGGTCGACGATCCGCAGATTCTCAAATCACTATTTTCAGTTATCAATTAAACGATATGTTGAGCCGTTTTTTTAAAAAAGAGGACAAGAGTTCTCTGGGGAGTTCTGCGTCGGACGAAGGCTTCCCTGAAGCGGCGGGCATCATAGCGCCTGGGGAGAAAGCCCCGCAACTGAACTGGCTGCCCGGTGATGTTATTGACAACCGTTATCGTATTGACCGCATTTTTGGTGGAGCGATGGGCAAGGTCTATATTGCCGAGCATCTTGGTTGGGGTGTCTGGATGGCGATCAAGTCCCCCAGACCTGAAGTCTGGGCCGACCGGGAGGGCCTGCAGCGCATCCTGAGGGAAGCTGCGGGCTGGATTCGTCTGGGCGTTCATCCCAATATCGCATCCTGTTATTATGTTCGCGCAATCTCCCGCATTCCCCATATTTTTATTGAATATGCTGCCGGTGGCACCCTGGAGGACTGGATCAACAGGGGGCGCTGCAAAGACATGAGGACGGCACTTTCCCTGGCCGTCCAGTTCTGTAATGGTATGGAATATACCCATTTCAAGGGGTTCATTCATCGGGATATCAAGCCGCAAAACATACTGCTCACCAAGGACGGTCTGGTTAAGATTACGGATTTCGGCATTCTGCGCTTGATAGGAGACAGTCCCGAAGAGAGTGATGATGGTACGGAAAAGCCCGGACAAGATGACACCACGGTTGGTTTCAGGGGGACGCCCAATTACGCGTCGCCTGAACAGTTGCGTGATACGCACAGGGTGGACAGGCGCACGGATATTTTTTCGTTCGGACTGTGCCTGTGGATGATGTTCTGCGGCAAAAGACCGTATAAGGATAATAGGCACAAACAGTCTCCGGCCCCTGTTGCAACAAGCGATGGAGGGGATTTGCCCAAAGGCTTGCAGGAGATTCTTGCAAAGAGTGTGGCCTGGGATGCAGACGAACGGTTTAATGATTTTTCCGAACTCAAAGACGCCTTGAATGGCGTGTATCTCGATCTTTTTCATGTGGCCTGTCCATACGCTATTATGGAAAAAATTGATATGCGGGCGGAAAATCTCAATAACAGGGCTGTGTCAGTGGCGGAATTGGGGAAATTCCAGCAGGCGGCAAATTATCTTTCCCGTACGCTTGAGATCAATGACAATCTGCCGGAAGCTCTTTATAATTTGTTTGCCCTGCGATGGCATAAAACAAATGAGCCCGCCGATCGTCTGTTGCGCCAAATTGATGGGAGCAAAAAAAGGTTTCCGAAGCTTTCGATATTTGACGGGCTGGAAAAAGAAATTACCGACTATATTGATCGTGAGGGGGATGAGCGGAGGAAAAAGAGAAATCGCTATCCTGAATTACAGCTCTGCTTCCCTAGGGCTCCCATGGAGATTTTTCGGGAGGCGCAGTTGCGTCGGTCTGTGCAGAACAATATTCTGCATCTTTTGCAGAACCGTCAACTTACAGAGTGTTTTGACACGTTAAGAGTGAGCTGGGGCAGTCAGGCTTTTAAAAAAGATAAATTTTATAATAGAATTTATGAACAGCTGCTGCCTGAGGGGATCAAGCGCTCACCAATAGCTTTACAGAGAATTGTTTCACATCCCGGCATCGGTCAATCCGCCGCATTTCTGGCGAGTATTCCGGAAAGGAATCTGGCGTTTTCCGCTTCTGCGGGAACAAAGGTGTATGTGTATAGCCTGGGTCAGAGGAAAAACGGTGTTCTTCTCACCGAGACCATGGGTGGTGTCACCGCCCTGGCCGCAAATGCAGGGACCGGGTTGCTGGTCATGGGCCAGAAAAACGGTTCTGTGGTGGCTTATCAGTTTAAGGTAGGCAGCCAAAAGGTTTTATCATGCGGCAAGGGCGTGGTACAGGCGGTGTGCTTCAGTCGGAATGAATCCGGTCTTTTTGTCGGAATGGCTGACGGCAAGGTTGTTTATTACGATCTTGCCTCCGGCGAGACAAAAATGAATGATGCGTCCGAAGGCGGAGGGGTTTGTTGCCTTGCGTCTCTGGATGGGTATGATTTTGTCGTTGGCTGCGAGGATGGTTCCCTGCGATTTTATAACGGGCAGACAGGTGAATGCAGGGCGGTGAATGAGGGGCATGTGCATCCGGTCACGGCAATTTCCGTAAGCCCGGACAGAAAGATGCTGGCAACCGGCAGTGCTGATCGGCATGTTCGGATCTGGGACTGTAGTACCCATGACTGTCTGCAGAATTTTGACGGTCATGAAGATGCCGTTACCTCTGTGTTGCTTCTGGCAGACGGGCAAACGGTGGTGGTGGGCTGCCATGATGATATTATCAAGATTTGGAACGTGCAGAGCGGAAAATGCAGCCATATTCTTGACGCAAGGGGCGACGGTGTGTGCAGTCTTGCTCCGGGAGAAAAGCCGCATACCTTTCTTGCGGGACATCAGGATGGAACGATTGTCTTGTGGTCAATCATATATCAGCTGGAATTTGACGATGGAAGGCCATCGGCATTGAGAGACTTTTAAAAAAGAAGCGGAAAACGAAACGGTGCTTTCCATTTTCCATTCCGGCCTGATCAGACTATATGCGGGGAAACCATGCTGGGTTTTTTTAAAAAAATATTTCGACCAAAAGATGCCGCCTCCTGTTTCGGACGTACTGATGCCGGAATGGTGCGTCCCAATAATGAAGATAATTTTTCCATTATTCTCGAGAAAAATCTCTTTATAGTTGCCGACGGCATGGGCGGCCATAAGGCGGGAGAGGTGGCCAGCCGGGTGGCGGTTGAAACTCTCGTTGATTTTTTTTCAGATGAAAGTCTGCAGCAGATTCAAGGTAATCCGCTGGCCATTCAGCATGCGCTCATCAGCAGCTTTCATCAGGCAAACCGGAAAGTGATGGAGATGGCGTCGGAAGATGCGGCGATGCAGGGTATGGGCTGTACCTTGATTGCCTGTTTTATTGATGAAAAGATTGCCTATGTATGTCATGTTGGCGATGTTCGGGCATATTTGTTCGAGATGGGCAGGCTGGATCAGATTACCTGTGATCATTCACTTATGGCGGATCAAACTGTTGCTTTGCAGAATATGACAGCAGGGGCGGGGCGAAATGTGGTCACTCGCAGCATAGGTTTTCCTTTTCCGCAAGAACCGGAGTTCCATCGGTTGCCTCTGCGTCCCGGCAATAAAATTTTGCTTTGTTCCGACGGTCTCTGGTCAATGGTGGCTGATGGTGAGATCTGTTCTATCCTGGAGAAGGCTACAGGCCCGAAAGAGGCTTGTGACAACCTTATCCATCAGGCAAATCAGGCAGGCGGGGAAGATAATATTACTGCGGTTGTTGCCGTTGTCTGAGCGCTGAATTTTCCTTTATTGTTTTTTGCGGCAGCAGGCGCAGGTCTTCCAGGCGGTTGATGTTGTGAAATGTGGTAAGGTTTGGGGCGTGGGCCAGCACCTCTTCCCTGCTCACCTTGCGAATGCGTAATTTTTCCAGGGTCAGACGAACTTTGCGCTGCCGGAGTTTGAGTTGTTTTTCAATAACCGGCAAACAGCTTTTCCGGTAGATGCCGCAGAGCGGTTCCGGGCCATTGTCCAGCCAGGGCAGGGCCGCGTCCCATTTTCCGGGCAGGTTGCAGAGAAAGGAAAGAAATTCGCTGTCCAGCAGGGGCATGTCACAGCCGACAATACATGCCTGCTCATGGTCAATGGTATTGAGGGCCGCATGGATGCCTGCCAGGGGGCCGCTCTTCGGATAGATGTCGCCAATTATTTTCCAGTTGAGAAAGGCGTAGGTGTCCGGCTGGTTGGTTACCAGAAGGTGGTCTGGAAAGGTTTTTTCCAGGGTCGAGGCAATATGGCTGATGAGGGGCTTTCCCTGCCAGATTGCAAGGGCTTTGTTGCTGCCGAACCGTGTGCTTGCGCCTCCTGCCAGAATGACACCGGTGGTTGTTTTTGTCCCGTCTTTCATTTCATCCCGGAGGCCAGGTCATACTTCGGCCGCCCAGGATGTGCATGTGGATGTGGAAAACCGTTTGACCGGCTCCTTCTCCGTTGTTAAATACCACCCGGAAATTGTCTCCAATGCCGTTTTCCCGAGCAAGTTTAGAGCCGATACGCATGACTTTGCCCATGAGCTGCTCGTCTTCGGCAGCCATGGTGTCAGGGCCGCTGATATGTTTTTTGGGAATGACCAGGAAGTGTTTGGGTGCCTGGGGGGCAATGTCCCAGAAGGCGAAAACGTCATCATCTTCATAGAGTTTATTCGAGGGAATGTCTCCCTTGATAATTTTACAGAAAAGGCAGTTGTCAGACATAAACGGTTCCTTGAAGAGAAGGTTGATAAAAGATCGTGAAAGATATTAGTGAAATATACTGAAGCAGAAGAATTCTGTCAATTGCCGGATTGAAATTGTTGTCCCTAGATGATGTTTCTCAATTCTGCGGATTCTTTTCTATCAGTATGAGCCGCTATAAAAGTGAATAATATGACCCCGGAAATACTTATTACAAATGCCTGTGTTTTTTCTCCAGATAAAGATGAAGCCGGTTTTTTTGCACAGGGTTTTGTTGCAATCGGAGGAGGCCGCATTCTCGATATTGGTGCCATGTCTGCATATAAGGGAGGCCGTGCGGGCCGAATTATTGATGCCGGGGGAGCCCTTGTCATGCCCGGACTGGTCAATGGCCATAATCATGCGGCCATGACGCTTTTTCGTGGCCTGGCCGATGATTTACCCTTGATGACCTGGTTGGAGCAGCATATCTTTCCGGCAGAGGCCCGTTATGTTGGGCCTGAAATGGTATACTGGTGTACGAAACTGGCCGCCGCAGAGATGCTGCTCTCTGGAACAACAACGGTTGCAGATGCCTATTTCTATGAGGATGAGGCCGCCCGGGCTTTTTCCGAGTCCGGCATGCGGGCCGTGGCAGCCCATGGTATCGTTGATTTTCCCGCACCCGGCGTGCCCGATCCTGCCGATAATGTGGCGGCCGTGGCCCGCTTTATTGAACGGCACCAGGGCGATGACCTTGTCCATCCGGCTGTTTTTGCCCATTCGCCCTATACCTGTTCAAGCAAGACCCTGGTCAAGGCAAAAGAGCTTGCCCGTCAGTGGAATGTCCCTTTTTTTATCCATCTGGCTGAAACCCACGGAGAACAAGCGTTGATTCGCAGCAAATGGCAGGGCTCTCCCACAAGCTATCTTCATTCACTGGGTATTTTGGATGAACAGACCATCTGTGTGCATGGAGTCTGGCTTGATGAAGAGGATATTGCTCTTCTTGCCCGAACAGGGGCCTGTGTGGTGAGCTGCCCGCAAAGCAATATGAAGCTTGCTTCCGGCGTTGCGCCGCTTGCTGAATTGCGGGCTGCCGGAGTGCCTGTCTGTCTGGGTACGGACGGCTGTGCGAGTAACAATGGTCTTGATATGTTTGCTGAAATGGATATGTGCGCCAAACTGCACAAGGTCCATTCCCTTGATCCGACAACCATGCCTGCCCGTGAGGTCCTGAAAATGGCAACGGAAGCAGGAGCACATGTGCTGGGTCTGCGCGAAACGGGGGTGCTTGCTCCGGGCAAGCAGGCGGATCTTATTCTTGTCGACCATCACCATGCACATTTGACACCTTTTCATTCCATTGACACTCTGGTCTATGCGGCCAACGGCGCAGATGTGAAAAGCGTTATTGTCAACGGCAGGCTTGTGGTGGAGGAGGGGGATATATTGACTTTTGATGTGGCAGAAACTATGCAGCGTGTGGCTGAAATGGCTCGAACTTTGAAAGATTCGGAAGGAGCCGGTTCATAATCAGTATGACGACTCAGACCGGCCAAATATCACGTTTTTACCTGCACCGCAGGCTTTATAACTGGGTTCTTCATTGGGCCAATACGCCATATGGGCTGCCTGCCCTGGTTTTCCTTTCTTTTGCGGAGAGTAGTTTTTTCCCCATACCGCCGGATATTCTGCTTATTCCGCTGGTGATGGGCGCCCTGCATCGCTGGTGGCGTTTTGCTCTGTGGTGTACCTTTGCCTCGGTGGTGGGTGGTCTGGCAGGCTACGGCATCGGTTTTTTTGCCTGGGAAACAGCAGGCAGGTGGATTGTTGAAAATATTGCCCATGTTCACCTGGTACAGGTTAACGGCAGAGGAGACATTGCCCTGCCGACGTACATTGTTGATACGTTCGGCTCAGGACTGGGAGGAGAATATCTTTTTCAGGTCTATGATAAGTGGAATGCCTGGATTGTTTTTGTTTTCGGTCTCACCCCGCTCCCCTATAAACTGATTACCATCACAGCCGGAGTGGCCCATGTTAATTTGCCTGTTTTTATTGTTACGTCCATAGCCGCCCGGGCCACGCGTTTCTTTGTGGTTGCCTGGATGTTGAAAAAATGGGGAGAACCGGCCAAGGCCTTTATTGATCGCTATTTTAATCTGCTCTGCATTGCCTTTGTCGTTCTGCTGATCGCCGGCTTTGCCGTGGCAGCGGCCTTTCTCTAGCAGAGGTTTTTCGCCAGTTTTGTCGTTAATTATCAATTTTCAATTGAAAATTCACTCAGTCCACCCCTGGCTGCCTATGAGGCTGACAAAACGGACTTTCTCGATGCATTTTTGAGTGATTTTTCCGTCAACTTTGGAGACAGCGAGAAGATCTTGACTGAGGCGGTCGCCAACGGGGATGACCAACCTGCCCGGATCTGCCAGCTGTTCCAGCAGGGCGTTGGGGACGTGGGGCCCTGCAGCGGTGACGATAATGGCATCATAGGGGCCGTGATCCGGCCATCCCAGGGTGCCGTCATCAATTTTACAGACAATATTAAGGAGTTTGAGACAGTCAAAAATGCGGCGGGCCTTGATGTGAAGGCTTTTGATTCTTTCAACGGTATAAACCCGTTGGCAAAGCCGGGCAAGGATGGCGCTCTGGTAGCCGCAGCCGGTGCCTATTTCAAGCACTGTTTCGTGGCCCTGCAATTGTAGGGCCTGGGTCATCAGGGCAACAATATAGGGCTGGGAGATTGTCTGTCCTTCTCCTATGGGCAGGGGAAAGTCTCCATGGGCCTGTCCCTGCAGGGCATCTTCTACAAAAAGATTTCTTGATACGCTGCCCATGGCGTCAAGCACGCGCTGGTCGGTGATACCTCGTGGAGCAAGTTGTTCCCGGACCATTCTGGATCTGGCCAGTGCGTAGTTATTTGTCCCCAGGCTCATACTGGGCGTCCATTCCGAAATTTTTGAACTCTTCAGGGGTTAGATGCCTGTAAGCGCAGGTTTTTACCTGGTCCCCTGTAAATCGAACGGTTATCACGTCCACATCTTCCTCACCCAGGTTATTGCCGATAAATGGAGTTTTGCGTAAAAGGCTTTTGTTGACCTGGTAATAAATCCAGATTTCGTTGGCTTGATCCATCTGTCGATCATTCGGCATGCCCAAATAGGTCATGACCTCATGCCGGGTGGTTCCCTCGCTAACCAGGCAGATATCGGAGGCCAGATGTCGGATAGGTTTACCGGAGCAGCCCGGCAGGCAGAGCAGGAGAAGGATAAGAACAGTTAAAAGATGATTTCGTGGCATGGTTGTCGTGGTTTTAAGGTTAGGGATTGGGATAGACAGGATGACATGATTGTTGAAATTAGCCTGAAGGCGCATTTTTTGCAAGCATTCAGCGATGTTCATCGACTTTTTCATTGCTAAACAGTTAAAATCAGCAAAAATAAGGTTTGAAAAGAGAGAAACGCTTGACCTCAAGCAGATAATTATAATAATTTATTATATTGGTTTAAAAAAGTTGTTTTTATTGGACTGAAATTAATCTCGATCGGCTGGGGAAAGAGAAATTTTCCAGTTTGTTTACGGTTGAAATGAGAGTGCGTGAAAACGTAGACATCAGCATTGAATTTTTTTTGTGAGGGAAACGAAAAATGCGCTGCCCAAAATGTGGATACATCTCTTTTGATGGAATTGAAACTTGTGCAAAATGTACCACTGTTTTTTCTGAAGGAGATCGTTCTTTTTCCGGTACGGTTTTTAAGGGAGGCGCTTCTTTTTTTCTTGCCTCTGTTTTTGAAGATACGCCTGGGGAGGTTGCTGATCTTGGTGAGTTGGAGCTGGGAGAAGAACATGCGCAGGCAGTGGAAGTGGAAGACGTTGGTGTTGATGCCGGAGAGATAGAATTTGCGGAAGAAGGTGAGGTTCCCAAGGTGGATCTCTCGCAGTTTGAGGATGTCCCGGAAGAGGAAGGTATTGAATTTGAGCTTGAAGAAGAAGCCGAACCGGAACTTGCCCTTTCCATGGATGAGAAAGAGGATCTGCCCGACTTGGAACTTGAATCTTCGCCTGAAGAAGCAACTGGGATTGCGTTTGATGATGACCAGATGCCGGAACTTGATCTGAGTTTACCTGAAGACGCACCGGTTGCTGAAAAGGCTTCGACTGAACCTGGAGCGGACCTGAAACTTGATCTGGATGTGGATCTTGAGGATGAGCCGGCGGATGAGGACATGGTTTTTAATCTTGAAGATATTGACATGTCCGATCTGGTTATTGAAGATGAGGATTCGTCAGAGGTGTCCGAAGAGTCGGCCATTGATCTGGAGAATTTTCTCAATGAAGGAGGAGATTCCGATGGCAAAATCCCAATGGATCTTTCCCTTGAGGATGGGCAGCTTGTTGATGGGAAGAAGGAAGAGGGGGGTGATGATTTGCCCGAGATTGAGTAGTAAAGTAGGCCGACAATGGTTACTACGCAGGAGCAAAAGGTGAGTCAATCTGGTCGGGCAGCCGATTTTTCGAGCAGGGCAATGGCTTTTGTTATTGATTGTTTCTTTCTGGTTTTTTTTGCTGCCGGATGCTGTTTCTTGCTTTTGGGCACGTCGCTGCTGTTTCCTCCTGCAACGCTGCAACAGCTTTTGCATCTTTTAGGGTTTGTTTTTTTGCTTGTTCTTTTTGGTCCCCTCTTGCTGATCGGTTCCTATTTTGTTGTGTTGCAAAGCTGCGGAGGACAAACCCTGGGTAAAATTTTTATGGGGGTCCGGGTTGTGGATAAAAGCGGATGTTCACTGACCTTCGGTGCCTCTTTTTTGCGGCTGGTTGGGTATTTGCTGTCTTTTTTACCCATGGGGGCAGGGTTTTTGTGGATGCTTTTTGATAAGGGCAAGTCTTCCTGGCACGATACATTGTCTGACAGCCGGGTCATTTTTTTGGAAGGAGAAAAATATCTTGACAAGGTGGAGTGATTTCGATACCTTCGTCAAATTCTTGCCGAGATAGCTCAGTCGGTAGAGCAACGGACTGAAAATCCGTGTGTCCCTGGTTCGATTCCTGGTCTCGGCACCAATATACTAAAGGGTTTGCAGTATTTTTTGCTGTAAACCCTTTTTTTGTCTCTGGTCCACCTCTGGTCTTTAGGCTTATTTTTCTGATTTCTCCCTGTAATTTCCCTTGTTTTTGAAAATATCTAATAGGTCAATACCCAGATAGCGGAGATAATTGATCAGCAAGATGGTGGCAGCAGCTTCATCCAGATTCCCAATAATAGGAATACCGTCAGG
>DAOUUW010000037.1 GCA_030667965.1 Deltaproteobacteria bacterium | reverse complement strand
TGCTGCAAGATAGGGGTCTGGAAAACCGCTGAACCTGGCCAGTTTCTTCCAGATTGTGTCTACAGTGTCAACTCTCGGATGCAGAGCCAGTGGATTGTCTGTAAAAGAGTCAAAGGGCAGGTTTCGACCGGCAAGCTCGGCCAGTGTGAAAGGCCATAAGTAAAATAAAACATAGCGCCCGGCCAGTGAGTCTCCGCCCTTTTGAAAAACATCCAGTCTTCCGCTTCCAGAGACAATGAACTTGAAATTATCCTTGTCTCTGTCGTAGACCCCTTTTAAATAATTTTTCCAATCGGTGTATTTGTGCAATTCATCAAATATGATCAGGGGTGTTGAGTTGTCAACTCTGTTGATTTCTTCATAGAAAAAGGGATTCTCTAATAATTTCCTTTTTTCATCGAGAATATCCCAATTAAAATACAACGAATTGCCAAAATCCTGGCCCACCATTCTGGCAAATGTTGTTTTGCCTGCCTGCCTTGGTCCGGCAATAAAGATCATCTGGTTAAATCGTGAAAGATTCTGCCATATGTTTTCATAAAGAATTCGTTTCATGGCGATATTTTTAAGGCAAAACCTGATCTTGTCAAGATAATATTTTGTTTTGGGTGAATATTGTCAGGTTTGCTCGGTGCTATCCTGGACAATTATTACGACTCGTTGTTGCTGATTTTGTTCTTTTAGGGCATAAATGACTTCGGATTGTTGCTCACATAATGCGATAAGTAAAATGATAGTTGGATTTGCTCTATCTTTTTTTGGCATGCTTGCTCTGATTTGATCCAATACGTTTTTCATGCTGAAAAAGAGTAGGTGCGATCGGCAAGGCAGTCAGGGGTTTTTTATCTTTTTGCAGAAGGCCGCAAACGGCAGCATTCTTATTCCGTCTTTTACTGTATCTTTTTCTCCCATGTGTACTTGATAAAAGGCAGGTATTTTAGTGCGTTCCTGGAAATAAGCAAGAGCGGGGTTCAGCTGTCGTTCAGCTATTTTACATTCAACTGCAAAAAGAGGTTTGCCGTCCTGAATCACCACAAAATCAACTTCACGTTTGTCGGTATCTCGCAGATAGCGCAGTTCCATCTTGTGCCCTTCACTGTCTTCAAGCAAATGGCAATATTTCAGCAGATGGCATGCAACGAGATTTTCAAAACGGGGTCCGGGCTCAGAAATAAGTGACCAGTCCCATAGATAGAGTTTCTGCTCTTTCTTGACAGCCCTTATTTTAGGCGCGTCATAAGGCGGGATTCGGAAACAATAGTACATTCTTTCGAAAATCTGGATCCATCTGGCCACTGTCTCATGTGCAACTTGTAAACCTTCTTTGAGATTTTTGATGGACAGTGGTGAACCGACCTTGTTTGGCAGTTCTTCAGCAAGTAATTCCAGCAGACTTAGTTCTTTTACCTGTTCTAAATCGCGAATATCCTCATAAAGGACTCTCTGTAAGCGTTCACGCTGCCAGCGGCGCCGGAAACGTTCTTCTCCCCTGAGAAATGGTTCAGGGAAACCTCCTAGCCGAAATAATTGATCAATGTCCTGCGGGGATGGATGGCTGAAAATCTCGGAGAGAGAAAATGGGTGCAAGCGGTAATAATGATAGCGTCCCTGCAGCGAATCCCCTCCCTTGCTATAATAGTCAAGCCGGGCAGAGCCGGTTACCAGAAAAGATTTGTCTCTTTTATTTATGTCATAGAAGCCTTTAACCAGGTTTCTCCACCGGGCGAATTTATGAATTTCATCAAGGATGATCAGAGGTTCGCTGCCGGGTAATTCGCCTTTAAGTAGAGATTGTCTTACTTTCGGGTTGTCCCAGTTCAAGTATGCACCATGCTTTTCATTGACATTCTGACCAAGCAGGGAAAGGGAAAACGTGGTTTTTCCTACCTGTCGTGGCCCTCCTATGAATACCATTTTGTTCTGCAGGTCTTCTTTGACAAGAGATGTGATATATCTGGCAATAGTGTTTGTCATGAAAATCATGATAGCACTACTTTACTCATGAGTAAAGTAGTGCTATCATGATTTTATTAAGAGACGACCTTTTTTTTGGGGAAAATATCTGCCTTTATGTAGAAACATTGCTCGTTTTTAACTGGGAAAGTTGCAAGGGGATTTGTGTTGATCTGAGCAAAACAAAACGGTCAAATTCAAAAATAAATTTGACCGTTTTTGCGGGTCTTTGCTGCTCAATGTTTTCTATGGTCCTTGGCCGGCGCTCAGACTAAATAAAATTGACATGTTGTGGGGGATGCCGCAGTTCCCATAAATAATGGTTTATTTTGTCCATTCGGCAGTTGAGACGACAAGTTGAGGCGTCAAACTCACGGTCAAACCATGCGAGTAAGTCGAGACGTTTTTCCCCTTCCCATATTTCCTGGAAATTTTGTTGAAAGATATTGCCGTATAAGAATTTTTTATCCTCAAGATGGGCGCTGCAGCCCCAGACATTACCGGCTGAGTCGATGTATGACCAGAAGGGGAGGCCCAGACATTGTGTATAGGTTTTGGATTTTGTATCCCAACTTTTCATGGTGTTGAGGCGTGCTATTACACTGAAATTAGTGGTGGACAGAAGTTCTGCCTCGGCGCATTCTTCAGCAGAGTCTTCATAGGAGATATCTCGGTAATACTCGGTCGTGCTTGATGGGTGATGAGAGTACGGCTTGATAACGAGGTAGTCTATGCCGATATCCCTGGCAATGGAGGCAAGGGTGGTAACCTCCTGCCTGTTTTCAGGCAGGAGAAGAAGCTGTAGCCCCAGCACACAGGATAGGTTGTTTTTCTCCCGGTATTTGGCGGCGTAGCTGAGATTGGCGATGACTTTCTTGAAATCGGCGGCCTTGGTGCCGTGAATTGTTCCGTAGGTTCCCGGTGTCCCGGCATTGCAGCTCACCTTTATCCATTCTGTATGTGGCAGAATTTCATGTACTTTTTTCTTGTCAAGAAAGACGCCATTGGTCGTAAAGGCAACGTCAAGATTGGCCAGGGATGCCTGCTGGGTTAACCAGCCAATCCTTTTATGGAGGAGGGGCTCACCTTCCCCTCCGAACATGATGCTTTTCACCCCCAGCTTACCCATCTCCTGAAAACGTTCGGCCAGAATATCTGCATCAAGGAAGCTTTTTTTATAGCCCATAAAATCCAGTGCGCAGAAGCGACAGCGATGATTGCACATGCCTGATGGACTAATTTCCATGTAAATTGGATAGATAAGATCACCATTGAGCCAGCTGTTTACCCTGGGTATATGGTAGGTGAGTTTATGCCCATCTATTTTGAGTTGGTTCATGGCAGTAGCCCTTGGGCTGTACGAATAATATCTTTATAGTTTGGATAGTAAAGCTCCTCCAGGGAGGCTGCAGCGGGTACCGGGCATTCTGGCATAGTGATTCGTCTGATAGGAGCCTTGAGACTGTCCCAGCATCTCTCGGCAATTTCAGCGGCAACCTCGGCTGCTACACCACCGTAACGATGACCTGTGTCGGCAATAATAAGGCGTCCTGTTTTTTTTACTGAAGTAACAACACACTCTTTGTCCCATGGTTTTATAGAGCGCATATCGAGGACTTCTGCCTCGATATTGGCTTTCTTGAGTTCCTCGGCAGCTCGCATGGCCTCGTGCACCATCATTGAAGTGGCAACGATGGTTAGATGTTGGCCTTTTTTACAAACGAGAGCCTTGCCAATGGGAACCTCATACAGCTCCGCCGGGACATATCCTGGGTTGTCGTAAAGCCAGCGGTGTTCCATGATCACTACGGGATTGTTGTCGCGGACTGCAGCGACGAGTAAACCTTTAGCGTCGTATGCCGTGGCTGGCATTACCACTTTCAGTCCGGGAAGGTGGGTGAGTAAGGCCTGGATACTTTGAGAATGTTGGGCGGCTGAGCCCCAACCACGACCAATGATGCAGCGAATGGTGAGCGGCACAGGTACTTGGCCGTTTGACATGTAGGACCATTTGGCGGCATGGTTTAAGAGCTGATCCAGGGAAATCAAAAGAAAATCAGGGCGCATGTGAATAAAAATTGGGCGCATGCCTTTAATTGCTGCACCCATGGCAATGCCGGTGATGCCGTTTTCGGCAATGGGGGTATCCACAATTCGATCCTTGCCAAAGGTGTCAACAAGACCAAGGGTAGTGCCGAAGACGCCACTGGCATCATCTACTCCCTCCCCCATGATAAAGACGGAGGGATCTTTTGCCAGTAGGTCATGGAGCCCTTCGGCAATAGCTTCACGGTAGGTGCGTTGGCGATGAGTTGCCTCATTGGCGGTTGCCACAGGTGTAAATGTTTTTATTGAGGGAGTTGTCCAGGGCATATTTCAATCCGCATAAACATGGTTTAATAAGTCTTCTTTTGTTGGTGCTGCCGCCTGTTTTGCGTAGCTGATAGCTGCCTCGAGATCGGTGTCTATTTCATGGCGCAGTTTTTCTTCCTGGTTACTGTTGATTATCCCTTTGTTTAAAAGAAGTTGCTGAAGGCGCTGCACCGGGCATTTGTTTCGCCACGCTGCAAGTTCCGGGGCTGGACGATGACCAGTCTTGGTGTCGTCCACTGGGCCGACATGAGCCATCCAGCGGAAGGTCTCTGCCTCAATAAGAGTTGGTCCCTGACCTTGGCGGGCTCTGGTCATTGCCTCACCGGCAACACGATAGACTTCCAAGACATCATTTCCGTCAATACGAACACCTGGCATTCCGTATCCGTTGGCTTTGTCAGCGATGGATACAGTCAGGGGTTGTCTGCTGGCAAAGGGTGAAGCGGTGGCGTAGGAGTTGTTCTCACACACAAAGATGACTGGAATATTTTTGAGAGCCGCGAAATTCAAAGACTCGTGAAAGGTCCCCTCTTCTGAGGCCCCGTCACCAAAGAAGGCCACCGAGACCTCATTCTTGCCCTGCATGGAGCTGGCCCAAGCAGCTCCAACGGCCAAGGGAATGCCTCCACCGACAATGGCTGAGGTGCCGAGAATACCACATGTTGGATCGGCTGGATGCATGGAGCCTCCTCTGCCGCCGGAGCAGCCGGTTTTTTTGCCATAAAATTCTGCCAGTAATTTTTTGATGTCCAGACCCTTGGCCAGGCAATGGCCATGATTTCGATGAGTGCTGAAGATGGTGTCAGTGGGCTGGAGATGTGCACAAACGCCGGCGGCAATGGCCTCCTGTCCGATGCAGAGATGTACCGGGGTCTTCATCTCCTGTTCCGGGTAATAAGCGATTACCTTTTCCTCAAAAAGACGGATAAGGAGCATCTTCTGGAAAAGTTGTAGGGCTATCTGGTCGTCGATATTCATTGTCAAATAAAGTTGATATGTTGGGGAGATGGGCCTTCTGGTACAGTTAATTCAGCCTCGCCATGTTTGTAATGCCAGAGAAATTCATTGACTTTATGCTGCAAACAGAGGGTGCCGCACATGATTCGAGCGTCAAACTGTTCAGAGGCGATAAGATCCATGACCTGCCAGTATCGTTCCCCTTGCCATATTTCCTTGAATGACATATCGCTTATATTGCCGATGTGATATTTCTTATATCGTTCGTTAAAGAGCATGCCGCAGGGGGCAACCAGGCCGGTGCCGGACATCTGCAGGATAAATGGTGGGCCATAGCATTGGCTATAACAGCGCTTACCCCCGCTCAGGATTTTTGACCATTTGGCCTGGACCTGATACGTGTCAGTTGATAACTTTTCAGCACTTTTCAAGAGGTCAATACATTGGTCGTAGCCGTCATAATCCACGCCGAGACTGCCGTCTTCATCGTCACTGCAGTGCTTGATGACGAGATAGTCCACCCCCAGTTCCTTGCCCAGTTTTGCAAGGGGAAGGATCTGGTCCTGGAAGGTGGGCATCAATACCATTTGCAGGCCGATGGTGACATCAAGTTGTTCTTGTTTCTTGATGACCACGCACTGGCGAATGGTGTTGAGAACTTTATGGTAACACTCTTCCTTGCAGCCATGGATCTCTGCATATCTGCTTGGCTCAGCGGCTGTGATGTTGAAGCGAAGATAGGTCAAAGCCGGTAAGATTTCAGCAAGTCGCTCATCTTTAAGTAAAAAACCATTGGTGCCAAGGGCCATATCCAGGCCATTTTTTTTACCGTGCAAAATAGCATCATAGAGATGGGGTGAGCAAGTGCTTTCCCCGTCACTGACAAAACTCACAGCCTTGACGCCGATGTCGGCGCAGTCGTCTAAGAAGCGCATAATAACATCCCGACTGAGTGAATTGCCGGGATTGTATTGCAACTGTCCGTAACAATAGACGCACTTATATGTACATGCCTGGGTGAGAGAGCAGTCGATGGTTATAGGGGGGATTCGCTCGCCTGCAGCCCAGGATTTAATTCGATTTGGATGCCAAGTTAATTTATGGTTATCAAGGAGCAGTTTTTTCATAGATTATGGTCTGATGATGTCTTGCATGTCAACCTTCTCTGCATTGAAGTATAGGTCTGGTATATATAGATTTATTATCTGTCGCAATTGAATAAAGTGGTATTCTGAAAGTTTGTTTCTGTTCGTAGCTGGCTTGCCTTCTCGAAAATGTGACTTGCCAATCTGCTTCTTCTGGGCAGTTGTTTTCATTGTAGAAAAGCTGGTTTTCTTAGCCAAAGTTTCAATATCTGAATTAAGCAGAGGAATTTCAAGAAAGTGAGTGATTTCCTGGATGGTGGATGTTTTGTTTTTCACCAAGTTGTCGTAATTAATAATGATTGATTTACAAAGTGATGCGGTCTTAAAAATTTCATTATAATGCTCTAATACCTCAACCATGCCATTCCAGCGCACATTTTGTTCGTCAAAACCTGTGATCATTAGGGAAAGCCCTTGTCCAAAACTAAATTTTCGCAGAAAAGAGTGCTTGTTTGCCCCCCTGTCGATATCTTCATCAATATTGTTAAGGAAATGAAAATAGATTGAAACAACAACATCATAGATATTTCTTACCACAAAAATCGTGTGGGCCTGGTTTTTATTCAGGGCGTCGCAAACCTCTTCCACTGGGACAAGGTGCCAACTATAAAAATGACCGGGCACAAAATGAAGTTGGCCTGGGTCAAAATATTTACGTTTGCCGGGGATAATCGGTGGTTCGTAAAAGGGCAGGCCGGTAACCCCTGTCACTATTTCACGCATGAGCCAGGTGCCGGCCTTGAAGCCGGAAATAAGCACTATGGGTGTGGCGGGATCAGAACTCATAACCTAGCTCGTTATATTTGTTGATTGCTGCAGTGCTCACTAGGGAATCAAAAGCTTCAAGCTGCCAAGCACTCCAAGTTTTTTTTGCGTCTGCGGGGACAACCTTGACCTTTTCTTCCCCCCGAAATTGCTTGAAGACCCATCCATAGATTAGTGCTAAGAGTTGAGAGTCAAAGTGCACTCGATTATGGGTGAGATACGAGACCATTTCCTGGAAGTTCTCCGGGGAGGAGATGATTTTTTCCAGTTGGAGATGACGGGTCTTACAGTTGAGGTCGCGTATCATGTGGTTATTTAAAAAAGTCAGACCTCTATAAAATGCCCAGATTTCAACATCTTCTTTTGTGTATGGATGGAGACCTTTGTAAAGTTCGTGCTGCACTACATTCCATTCATGGTCAATGGGTTTTGTTTCGCCGGAGGCCATCCTCATATTGGAGGTGCGCCAGCGGACATAAAAATAGAGCCAGGCATAGGGATGGCGAATGATATTAACCCAGCGAACCCGATCCCCAAATGCATCTTCAAGTGGCGCCATCTGGTAAGCACGGTATGAGAAGCAATCGCCGACCCCCTCATATATCCTGCCGATATCAGATATAAACTTTGTAAACTTAGTAAGTTCAGGTCGCTCCGCCCTTGATCGTTCGTTAAAATATTTGGGGCGAGATCCTTCGTTGGCCAGAAAAACAAAGAGTTCCGGGTGGACATTTAAGGCCTTTGCCAGCCAGCTATACCAGTGATCACCTGCATAGCCTTGGGCAGTGATGAAAAAGACATGGGTGTCATGATCGTGGTCTGGCATAGACAAAGTCCCTTAAGTTTATATTATCAATGAGTTACTGAGCACTATTGACTCTCAAAGGTGGTTTTTGCGAATCCTTTGTTCAGCTTGATGGTCAACCTGAGTTAATATGCTCTTGTACTTATGGTAGTAAGTAATCGGCCATTTTTCCTAATTTTTCAATTTTGAAAGTGAAAAAATCCTTTTCGTTGCTCAAAAAAAACAAAAGAGACTGTAATTTTTTGTTGATGAAGTAATCTTGTGCCCTTCGAGCATAAGTTCTTTTTACGTCATAGTATCGACTCGATAAAAGATATGAATTTGTCAGAATTTTCTTCTGCGCAATACTTATATTGAGCTTCAGCTACATGTTCCAGGAGTGAAGCATAGTCGCATTGATGAAGCATGTCTTTGAGTGATGTGGTTTCACAACGCTTAATAATAAGTCCGATTTTGTTTTTCACAACAAAATCAGCCATATATTCTAACTCTGGGCTTATAAGTATAGGGAGTCCCGCCGAAAGATATGTGAATATCTTAGTTGCCATACTGCCAGCAAGATGATGTTTTCCTATGCTCAGTTCTGGGTTGAAATGATAAAGCATCAGGCCAAAGTCAAAATTCCCATTCAGTTTATCAATAATTTTTTCAATTGATACGCCTGGAATAAATTGGAAATAAGGGTTGGTAATACTCTCTTGATAGTAGTCGGAGAAAAAAATTCTTAATTGGTCATTGTTGAAAATTGGAGAATTCCAGATAGTTACTTGCAGTTCTTGTTTGGTTAAGTCTTGGAATAATGGAAGTAGTTTGATGTCATCGAAAAAATGCTTTGATGCCTGAGTCGCAGCTACTTTTCCTGCAAAGACAAGACGCCACTCCGTTTTGTCGCTTCGAGGTTGGGGTGGGCGGTTCATTTTTTTTGGTTGACTAGGTAATAGCTGTAGTGATGGTGTCTTCGATTTGGCAACTTTGTCTATCATCCATTGCCCACCGTTTTTATATATAAAGCCTGCAATATTATTTGTTAGATAATCCTCGCCGTGTTGTATAGTCTTGAGTTCTATTGTTGACCATAAGCCCTCTTCTTCAGCGGCAGCAATTGCTGTTGGTGTATCTATGAATGTTTCCATCCAGTCATTAACCTCATGAATGATTGGAAGTGATTTGTTAATGGCGTAAATGAATTGGCTTAAGAATGCCCACTTGAAGTGAGCTTGCACGTATACGAGATGGATTGGAAGCACCTGGAGGAAATCTGCCAAAAGATGGAAAGAGCCTCTGCAATATATTGCATGTTCAAATACATTGTTTGGAGGTGGAGTAAATAGATAGGCCGCAACCAAAATAAATTCGTTATCTTGTTCTTTCAGGCTTTGGGCAAGAAACTCAACGGAAGGACAACTGCCGCGCTGAGTGACAATGAAAAAAAGAATTTTTTTGTTTTTGCAGCAAGCAGTGATGGTGTTGAGAAATTCATCTTTTAGAGAGTTGTGTGTTAAGTGAATCTGCGTTTTGTAAATTTCTTTTTGAAGTGGGTTAAAGAGTTTTTCCTCTGGAATGCCAGCCTGAATGAGTTTCTTTTTTAGTCTATGGACTGCAGGGGTATCTTCGGCAAAAAACATCAAGTCAAAATCGGTAGAGATGAGGTGCTCTAGTGTAGGAAGAGGGGCGTGGGGGTGTTTATCTTCCAGAGGATGGAACCCTTTGTCGTCAAGATATCCAACAATTGTAATGTTGGGCATTTGGACATGTATTTTTTTAAATATTTCTTTTTCAATAGGGCCGTTTCCATACCAGATAATTTTGGCAGGCTGTTCAGCTGTGTTTTGGGGGAATGGTTCTTTGACGATGATTTTGGCTACGAGATCAGGGTCTTTTATTTCCCAGTGTTGTATCAGAAGGGAGTTGAGAAAAGATTCCTCAATTTTAGTATCTGCGTGTGGAAAAGGGATTTTTGGAGGAGATAGCATGAAGTTCTTCTTTTATTTCCTGTTTGTTGCCCTTATGGGGCCAGCATTTTTGGGTGTTTAACCTGCCTGGGAGGTATTGTTGTTTTTGGTGGTTATGGCTAACATTGTCATGTCTTTTTCAAGTCCTGTTTGATTTTTTCAGCTCTATGTTTCCATGTATGCTTGGCAAGAATCTCTGTAGAAGCAGCTTGGATTATTTTCTGACTAGATGCCTGGTTTTTCAGGTAATAGGCTGAAGTTTCGGAGAAATTATCTTCATTTACTGGGACATAATGAATGTTGGGTTCAAAGAGGGTTTGTATACCCCCATAACGTTGATCATCCTCTGGTTCTAAGTAGAATAATAAACCACCTGAAGCCATACAATCCACAACCCGAAAATGAACTCCTGCTCCATGGTGGAGGTTTATTCGAGTGGTTTGGTAAGCCATGCAAACGTCTTTAGGGTCTGCCAAGAAGCCTTGAAAAAAAGATCGGTACTGTGGCCACTTGTGCCATCCTCCAGTCCCGAAAAAACGTACAGAACGGGAACAGGCGAGAACTATGTCAAGAAACCGTGTGCGCCAGAGCATTCTAAAAAAACGGCATGCTATGTCATACTGAATAGGTGGATCCAGAACTGCAATGTGTCCGATTCTTTTTTTTATGATTTTCTGAGCTAAGTTTAAATAGGTTGCCTCGGATTGGTTAGCATTGTTGTGAGTTTGTAAAATTATTTCAGTGTATGGTTCGAGAATGTCCTCGAAGCATAGTTTTGAGCGATCATCTTCGTAGAGTAATCTCTTTTTTTCCTCCTCACTCCAAGGGTAACACATGTGCCCAATAAAGGAGAAATCTGATATGTAATTCTTTTGGAGAGGAAGAAGGTAGTTTTGGGGGCAAGTGCCAGGAGGGAGCCACTCAACAATAGAGGCTGCATTTTGGTCAGAGGATTCTATTCCCCCTCGAGAAAAATAATAAATAATTTCGCTTTCTTTAAAAGAATTCCACTGCCGGCCATTGTTATCAACAATCCAAGCAATATGTTTGATGTTACGTGGAAGTTCCGGGATCTCATGACGAGACCGATTCATCTCAAAAAGAGCATCAGGCTTGAACTGACGACAAAATTCAAGCAAGCTGTCGCCAGCTAGGTGTTCCGTGCCCCCCGCAACCTCAATACCTATTGCTTCAAATCCGTGTTTGATTTGAAAAAACAGGGACAAGTAAAAAGGAGTGCTTCTGGGTAAGAATATGCCAAGTCTTTGTGTCATGACGGAAGCCTAATTCGCAGGTCTTGCTGGATGAGGTAGCCGTTTAATGTTAAAGTAGCGAGTGAGAGTTTCACCTAAACACTTTTTTGACGGTGTGTTGAGTGATTGTGAGAATAGAAATTTTCCCAGAAGATATCTGGTGAGCCTCCATCTTTCACCCACCTCAGAGAATCCTGAATTATAGGCATTTTGTAGTACTCAACTGCTTTTTTGCCAAAATGATCTGTGATATTATCGAATGACATAATCTGACAAAAGTTGCAGTGAACGCAAATTGCATTATTGTTTTTAGATGCTGTCTCAATATGTTTTTTGAACTGCAGGGAGGAGAGGCAGCTGTTGAGTCCATTTGTGTAGATGTTGCCAATCGGCATTCTTCCAAAACATAATGACGCATCGCCATTATACTTTACATATAAAAGCTCTTTGTATGTTAAACAGTTTTTGCGCTTTGTGGTCGACTTTCCTTTGTCAAAGATTGCCATATCAAGAAAAATGGTATCTTCATCTTGAAAAACAATATTTTTCACCTTTTTCACCATTTCATTGGTTATGTCATGATGATATATGAGAAGTTCAGGTACAAGTTCTCGGTTTGGTTTGCGCAGTTCCATAAAGCCTATACGTATTTTTTTAAAGTCGTTTTGTACGAGATAGTTGACGAGTTCTGGTAACTCCTCAAGGTTGGATCTTTTAGCAACACTATTTGAGGCAAGATAAGGTGTCTTAGAATTATATTTTGTTTTTGCTTCATTGATTAAATCTATAGTTTTCTTGATAGCCGAAAAGCTTGTTCCTCTACGCGTTGAGTTGATGGTGCTGTCGGTGATTCCATCCACAGACAATCTCAAAATGTGCAAATTAGATTTAATGATCCTTTCTGCAAAATCTTTTGTTCTTATAAGTTTTGCATTTGTTTGCAGGGATACTTTGGGGCCTATCTGGTTAATATGGGTAACAATTTTGTCCCAGACTGGATTTATTAACGGCTCACTGCTATCTCCTATGTTTACTACGCCAAAACGAGATAAAGAGTTGTCTAGTCTTTTAATTTTCTCATAAGGTGTAATTTCATTTTTTGTTAAATTGTCATGGAATGTGCACATTGAACACTTGATGTTGCAGCCTAAAGAGATTTCTAAGTGAAGGCGTTTTGAGGGGGATATCCCTGTTGATCTAAGAAAGTCGAGCTCCGTTTGGCTGGTCATTGCTAAACTCCTAATTTTATTAGGTTTTGTGTATTGTTAGTTGTAGAGCGAGATGTATGATGCAAGCGTTTCTTGGATTTCTGTTTCTTCAAAAGAACTACGATGGGAGGGGATTTCAAAGTTTCTAACAGGATTTTTGCTGAAATCTCCCCAGAAATCATTTTTTAAAGAGCCATTTCTCAGAATTTCTCTGTAGAATTCTGTATTGTTCAAGGGAGTTAGGACATTGAAAAAAGGAAACTTAATTCCTAGTTTTTTTATCTCTTCAGGGAGTTTTTCCCTATATCTTTGGCTCTCGCCGGGTGCTCCTATAATGAAATATCCGAGAACAGCAATATTATGTTTCATGCATAGTTCACAAAAAGATTTGATGTCCCTCAGTCGATGGTTTTTTCGAAAATTTTTAAGAATAGTATCATCAAAATGTTCAATCCCTGCATGAAAACGTTTGCAGCCAGCAGCAGCTAAAGCCTTAATAACTGTTTCGTTTGTTTCAACGTTTCCCCTTATGCTCCAATCTAGCTGGAAACTGTGAGTGTTTAATTGGTTACAGAAATCAAGCACACGTTTTTTTTGTAAATTAAAGGTGTCATCGAGAATATGGATGGATGTTGCGCCAAGGTTTTTAAGGTGGATGAATTCTTGAAGAATGCGCTCTGGGTCTTTGGTAATATATATTTTTTGTTGAACATCACAGTAGGAACAACGGTTAGGACACCCTTTTGAGCTAAACATCTGCATGCGCAGCCTGCCGGCATCAAATAGAAGATTCGAGCTGTCTTTGATAGAGTAATCGGCAAGGTTGACAAGGTGGCGAGCTGGTAGGGGGATTTTGTTTATGTCCGAAGGTTTCCCGTAAAAAACTCCTTTAGAGCAGTTATTTTTTAACCACGTTGGGAAAGTTTCTTCTGCATCACCAGTGAAAACGGCATGGGCGCCATTGGACAAGATAGTTTGATAGTTATGGGTCGCGTGAGGCCCTCCCACAACTTTTATCGGTACAGAACAACGACGCAATATTTCTGTCATTGACCATGCTCGGTATGTCACCGCTGAAAGGCCAAGTATATCTGGCTGAAGGGATTCAATTTCATTAAGTGTTTCATCAATGGACAACCCGCGGCTTGCTGCATCTATTATAATAACTTTATGGTGTTGGATGTTGGCGGCAATGCTGAGTATCCCGAGAGGGAGATATTTTACGGCCTTGTTTTTGAAAAATTTATGAGTAACTCGATCTCGCACTTCACCTTCAGAGGGACATGTTGCAAAAACGATTTTCAGTTTTTTTGATGTAATTAATTTGCTCATAATATTTAGGCAGATTGTCAGGTCTTTTAACTATTTGTTTATGTTGTACTTAGATATTATGTCTATTGTCGATGCGGCAGTCTTTCCGTGGGTATATTCTGAAAGATATTTCTCATATGCTAGGTCTGCAATACTCTCTCTTTCTTTGGGTCTTTTGAGGAAGTATCTGATCTTTGCGAGGAGGTCGGCTTCGTCATTAAATAAAATAATTTCTTTGCCTGGAGTGAAGAATGTTTCTATGGGCATAGTATCCCAATTATATGGGATTCTTCTCGTGATCATAAAGCATCTCGCAGCTATAAGTTCAGGTGCTTTCATGTGATATGAAGTGCCTGGACTCAAATTTAGGTTAATACGTGATTGATTAAATATTTTGTTTAGTTCGCTGCCGTTTTGAACTGGACCTAATGAGATATCTTTAAAGGCAGGTATCTTTTCCCAGTTTTTCCCAAATACTTTGACGTTTACATTGTGTTTTAGCAAAAAACTAATAGGAGCTGTTTTCATTAGCATGAGCCAATGATTGTGGAGTTTTTCTTTCACAGGGTTTGTTTCTAGAAAATTTCGTAACACATTTAAGTCAATATTGTTTTTTTGAGATACAACGGAGCATATGTGGTCAATATGTTGCTTTCTGAATTCTATGTCAGAATTAAAACGGAAAAGATCAGAGAGTGGTATTATTGTTAAGCTGAGAATTAATTTTTTAATAAGGTCTTGTGATTCTTTGCTGTATTCATTCTGGACGATTTCATCTGTTAAATATGGCAGGAATGTGTGTGATGGTTCCGGTAGGTGACTTACAAATGTGACGTCGAATTTTTTCTTACATTGTTCTATGGGGTAATATTTTTTAGTACTAGCTGTTATAGGGAGTAGATGTATTTGATGTTGTCTGAAAACAGGGTATTTTGTTAGGGTTTCTCGAATCCATTTTTGTGAAAAGGAAAAGAGAAAATCATGATTTGTTATTAGGTCTTGGTCTTTAAGTGCTTGCATATGCGGCATTAAATCCTGAAACCAGGTTGCATAAGGAATGCTTTTGGGAATCCAAGGATACTCATAACGAAAATGGTTAATGTTGAATATAATATCTGGTTGAAAATCAATTAAATTTTTCATGCAGATATCTTTTCTGATCCCAACACCCGCATCATCCTGCTCTTTTTCAATAAATGTCTCATGTCCGAGTTGGCGGAATCCTTCCGCCATATCTCTTGTCGAATATTGCATGTAACTGGTAAAGCTTGAGGTCTGGAACAGGATACGGAGTTTTTCACCTTGCCGAATTTTGGTGAGTACCTTTTCGTGATGGTTCTCAGGGTACATCTCTGCCAGTTGGTGCTCATAGCGTTGAACATTTCCCTCTATACGGTTTTCACATTTGGATATAACCGGTTGTATGATCTGGCTATAAAATGCCTTGTCTTCAGGTTGTAAAAACAGGGAGCGGTTTGGGAAGAGAAGTTCTTGGCCAAGGATCATGTCGGTTATTTCATAATCAAGATTCTGTTCACTGACACATCGAATGACATAGTTGCATCTCAGTAACGGGGAAATGTTATAGACAAAAAGGAGTTGTTGCAGGAGTTCAAAATTAATAACAATCCAGCATTCATATTTGAAGAATTGCGGGTTTTCAGTGCTGAGAGCATTCGCTAAACTGAAGAAAATCTTCGCAGAGGCAGTGCGAATTATGAGATTTGCGCCACCAGTTAATGATCCCCGTAAGGTTTCCTGCTGAGCATAGTCTGAAGCGATTTTGTTCCAAACGCCATTTTCCTGTCCATAGAGCGCACCGTCTATCTCAATGAGAAATTGTTGTCTGTCTGGGGTGTTCTCCGACACCTGGTACTGCTCCAGCAAGCTGGGGTTGGAGGAAAAGGGTGGAAGCTTTGCAAGGTGCTCCAGGTTTTGTTTATATAATTTGAGATGAGGGGTGATTATTTCTGGGGCGGCGGCTATCTCTTGGATGCAGTTGTCTACTAAAGTATGGACATGAAGGGCATTTTCGGGAGTTATTCTTCCAATAATGGTATCTCGTAGAGAAAGTAGCCCACCTACGTCATGGTTGTGAACGTAAGTTCTGAGGCAAAGTTTGATGGCCTCAAAGGTTAAAGGCAGTTTGCCGTAAAATTCCCTCGCCTTTTCATGGTTTGTTTCCAGGGCATAGATATCACCGATTAGTTTCAAAAGGGGAGGGGATTCCGAATTATCCTCAAGTGCCTCTAACAAGAAAAAAAGAATGGCTTTTGCAGCTTCAAGCTCTTGTTCGGTAAAGGCCTGCTGGGCAAGGGCAAAAAGTGTCTCTCCCATATCATCTTCCCGTATATCTTTTTCAGATAAAAGGGCGATGATCGAGGTAAAATCTCTTTTTAGTGCAAGTGGCCAGATGTGGCTACTTGCAGGTAAGATTTGACGTGTAGGGAGTTCAGGCTGCATTGTTTCCTTTAAAAAAATATATATATTTAAATATTTATCGGACTTTGTGCTGTTTTCTTGAGCATTTTATTGCTGCAGAGAACTCCATAGGTTGGGAATAGTACGAGCGTGGTGCCCTTGAACAAAGAAACTTTCTCCGCCATCTGCAACCGTTCGTGTGAGCATTGTTTTCCAGGGACGGAAATAGTAGTGAGGGTCGGAGCGGCATGGTTCGGTTGAACAGTCTTTGGGGAGCGGCGCCAGATCGCAAACCAAGGAAGTAAAGTGTTGGATGACTCTTTGTTCCTGGCTGGCAATATTGCGAGCCATGGCCAGTGCCTTTAAGTACACTTCTGGTCCCATGACTGCAGTGCCGAAATTCATAATGACACCCCCTTCAAGACGTTCGATTTTTTTTGTAAAAATTAAGAAATCGCGATAGCTTGTCTCCCCGAGAGCAGCACCGTCGCAATTAGGCATTTCATGGATAATGTCGTAGCCTATGCCGACATGAACCGTCACCGGAATGCCGAGCCGGTACGCATGGGCCAAGATGCTCACGTTCTTATGCGGGAAAGATCCTTCATGTAGAGCCTTACCCACGGCTTCACCTAGGCCATAACCATTTGGAGCTGCGTTTGCAATGATGGTGTTGATGCGGCTTGTCTCCTCCCATAGGCCAAAACGACCATCACGGATATAATGGGCTACACTTTCTGTTGTGGCGCCGATCAAGGCAAGTTCAAAGTCATGTATGACGCCAGCCCCGTTCATGGCGATACAGGAGAGGAAGCCCCGTTCCATGAGGTCGATCAGGTAATGCTGGACCCCAGAGCGTAATACATGCGCCCCCATCATAAAAATGATTGCCCTTTCGTTCTGGCGAGCGTTGTGAATACGTTCCGCCACTTTTTTTAGAGTTATGTCTTGGTCAGATGTAAGCGCAAGGGGGAGAATAGCAGACAGGTCGAGATCATGCCGGCGATCGGCGAGTGGGGAAAGCTGTAGACGGGATCGGTCAAACTGTTCATAGCGTGATGGCATAATTTTACACATATAAAGGAAATCAAGGTAAGAAAAAAGGTGAGTCTTACCTTGGGTTGGTTGTGATGCTCACAGAAATGGCACTTATTTCAAAATGGCCGTGATATGTTTTTTGATTCTCATTTTGTCGATGGGTTTTTTGTTGCCAATGATCTCAACCGCTTCCGCGCCCACAATATTGCCGAGGAACCCCAGGATTTCATTGGGTACGCCCAAGCACGAGGCCAAAGAGGCAATGGAGAAAAAAGCATCTCCCGCGCCGACTCGATCCACCTCTTTACTGGCAAAGGCCGGGATCCCGAGGAGATCCTCGGTGGCTCCCCAGACCAGGCAGCCCCGTCTGCCGATGGTGCTGGCGAATTGTTTGCATTTGAGGCGCATGGCTAGCCTGTGGGTCATGTGCCGTTCATGGTCTAACTCGTTGCGCATGGCAAGCCGGAGTTCGTGGCCGGCCAGGCTGCCGAAGTCGATTTTGGGATAGCGGTTGATGACATGATAGCCCCTGTTGCCGGCATTGGCCTGGGTATTGACTGCCAGAAAGGGGGCATGGTTAGCCATGGTCTTGGCCAGTTCGGCACTGATGGTGCCGTGGCCAAAATCGGCGGCAATGACCAAGTCATATTTGGGCATCTGTTCCCGCATCCATTTGTCCAGCAAGATATCTTCCCGTTTCGTCAGGCCGGCGTCGTTCATGACGTAGACTTCAAAGAGCTTGTTGAATGAATATCCATCCACAAAGCGTCTTTTTAAGGTGGTCGGCGTCCCGGTCTGGGTGATGAAGTACGGGGAGACATTGGTCGCCAGTTGCGACCGAATGAACTCCTCATAACGGTCTGTTTCGCCGAGCAGGGTGACCAGTTGCACCTGGCTTGCAAAGGCGGCCACATGATTGGCCACCGCTAAGACGCCGCCGGCAAAAAGATCCTTTGACTGATAGTGCAAGGCCAGGACCGGGTCTTTTGAAGAAACCCCAAGGGTGGAACAGTACTGATACTCATCAAGGATCGTGTCGCCAATGACCAGGACCCGGAGGGCTGCCATCTTGTCGATGACGGCGAGAATATCATCAAGGTTGTAGCGGCTCCGGAAAATTTTGAGATACTCTTGAGTCTCTTCGGGAAATTGTGACATGTAACGGTTGATCAGATTGCTGGAGCTGAACACAATGTCCTCGGCAAAGACAAGCTGGCCGCCGACCTCTTTTACCACCGCCTCCTCCTGGGCGATCTTGCCGGTCATGTCTGAGGCCAGATCTTTAAACTCGGCACCTTTGACATAGAAGTCGGGGCGTAACAACCGCAAGGTTTCTTCGGCAGTGGACCATTCATTGATGGCGACCAAGTCTACGGTGTCTAAAGAGGCGATGGCCTCGGCCCGCAGGTTTCCCGGAAAAGCGGGGCGGTCCGGGCCCTTGTCGACATAGCGGTCAGGGGTGACGGTGACCACAAGGATATCCCCTCTTTTTGCTGCCTGGCGGAAATAGCGGATATGGCCAATGTGGAGAAGGTCAAACACGCCGTGACAGAGCACAATTTTTTTCCCGCTTGCTTTGAGGTGTTTAATTCGTTCGGCAAGGTCTTGCATGGAAAGAATTTTTTCTAAGCCGGAGGGAGTATTCATCAAATTATCCTTTGGGTGCATCAAGCATCATATCAGTGAGGTAGTGGGATAAAACACCATGCAGGTTTTCCACGCATCCGTAATTGCTTATAGGGACATAAAAATTAATATCACCAGACTGGCGTAAGCGATTGCTTGGGGCGAAGCCGGAAAGAGTGACGACTTTGCATCCTGCTTTTCGAGCGGTCTGTACTGTAAGCAGCATGTTTTCAGACTCGCCGGAACTGCTTATCGTTATGATCAGGTCACCTGCTTCGGCCCACAGGGAAAGGCAGCGGTCATAAGCAACCTGGTAGCCATGGTCATTGGACATAGCCGTTAAAAGGGGAATGTCCTGAAAGGCAAGGGTGCGAATCTCGGCGGCCTTGCACAGGTCATTGTGGATATGGCCTGCAATAGCGGCACTGCCGCCATTGCCGAGGACAATGACTTTTTTGTTGGAGGCTTTTAGTTCTTTTAGCAAATCGACAACCAGAGAGCCCCCTTCGTCCAGAGGAAGCAGGAGTCCCGCATGGTCGGTTATTTCGATGTTGTTGGCCAGGTCGAAGAGTGTCTTGAAATACTGGGTAAGTGGGATCATGTGTTTGAATGTTGGTGAAATATTTTGGGTCGCACGTTTGTCTCGAAATAAACAGAGAATGTATGTTTTTCAGGGCGCTATGATTGCCGAAAGCCTCTGAAAGAGGCGTCCCGTTCCCTGTATAGCTGTTCTGTTTGGGTTTTCATCTGCTTCTTTTTATTCTCAAAGTAGTTTTCTGTGAGAGAAACATTTGCTTTTGTCAACTCGGAATACAATTCATCCTCGGAAAGTTCGGTGAAGTTGGCGGCAAAAAGATCTGAGTTGAGGTGCTTGTTTTTGTAAAAGTCATCGATATCTCTGATAAGTCCTTGCTCAATGGCATGATAGTATAGGGGGGATCCGGGGTAAGGGGTTACCGGCCGGATTGTTCGCATCTGGGCCCCGTCATCATGCTTGATAAGAAAGTCCACCGCGGCCTGCAGGGTATCCCTGTTGTCGCCGATGTGGCCGAAGAGCATATTCAGGCCCGGGCTGATTCCGGCTTTGAGGGTCGCGTCAATACCACGTTCTATCTGTTTGGTTGTTAAGGCCTTGTTCATTTTTCTTAACACTTCGTCGTCAAAAGCCTCAATGCCGTAATTAATAAAGACACAACCTGATTTTTTCATGATGTCGAGAACTTCCGGAGCAGCGTAATTAAGGCGACCATTGCAGTCCCACTTAATGTTGAGATCTGCCTTGAGGAAGGCCTCGCATATCTCTACAGTACGCTGCTTAGATGACATGAGAAGCTCATCGGAAAAGGCGATGTAGGTAATGCCGAAATCTTTTTTGAGATACTGAATTTCCTCGATAATTATCTCAGCGCTGCGAGGCCTGAAGCCTTTGTCCATTCGATAGCAGAAGTTGCAGGAGAATGTGCAGCCCCGTCCGGATAGCATGGGCAATACAAAGTCGTTATGGGCGGCATGGGGCATGCGTAAGAGTCGGTAATGATCGATAGGGAAGAGGTCGTAGGCAGGCCAGGGAATACTGTCGATGTCCTGTATCAGGTCTCGCCGGTTATTGATATGCACCTCCTTGCCGTCCCGGTAAGCAATACCATTAATGTCGTGTAGGGAATCATGGTTGGCAAGGGCGGTCAGGAGTTCGACAACGGTTTCTTCACCTTCGCCGATAACGGCAATATCTGCCTCGGTTTTTTTGAGAAAATATTCCGGTTCAGGTGATGGGCCGTGACCGCCGATGATATAATGTTCCGGTCTGTTTTTTGATTTGGCAATGGCCATGGATATATCTAATAATTTTTTGTACTGGTAATAACCGGCAATAATGCTGACTCCAATGACATCAAAGTCATGATTGTCTAGATAGGCGGTGAGATGCTCCTCTGGATAATGATGGACATCCTGATTGTATATCTCAACCTCGTAGCCCTCCCTTTTGAGAAC
>DAOUUW010000027.1 GCA_030667965.1 Deltaproteobacteria bacterium | reverse complement strand
GGTTGCTCTGGGAAATGTCAACTCCGGCTGTAACTGCGGAGGGACATGCAACCCCACTTCCTGTGACTGTTAATTTCCGGTCTAAGTGATTGAGTTGAAATAATATTTTAACCACGAAGCGCACAAAGAACACGATGGAATAAGAAAAGTTTTCTCATTCTTTTAGCAAGAGTTACCCCCTTCGTGTTCTTCATGGGTTTCGAGGTTAACAATCATTTAGCTTTGATTTTGACGTAAAGCAGGGTACTGCCCTTTTTCTTATATCTACCTTGCAAAGGTAAGGAACCTATGCTTATCAAACAAATGACGGTCGGTTCCATGGCTGTGTGCTGCTATCTGGTTGCCTGCGAGGAAACCCGTAAGGCTATTGTTATAGATCCCGGCGGCAATGAAGGTGAAATCCTTTCCGCAATTGACAGGGAAGGGGTCACTATTGAATATATAGTGAACACCCATGGTCATCCGGACCACGTTTGTGCCAATGGTCCCATTAAGGAGAAAACAGGCGCATCGATTATCATGCATGAGGACGATGCCGCTTTTTTTGCCAAGCCGGATGTGAAGCAGTATTTTTCCATGCTGGGTCTTCCTGCATCTCCTCCGCCAGACAAACTTGTCAGGGACGGCGATGTCATTGATGTCGGCAATCTTTCATTTGAAGTGATTCATACTCCGGGCCATACCCCCGGAGGCATCTGTCTTTACGCGGCTCCCCATTTGTTTACCGGAGATACGCTTTTTGTCGGCGCAGTTGGTCGGACGGATTTCCCCGGCGGTGACCTGAAGACCTTCATGCACTCCATTCGACAACGCCTCTTGCCTCTGCCGGATGAAACTGTTGTCTGGCCCGGTCATGGATATGGCGGTTTACGCTCCAGCATAGGTGATGAGAAGCGAACGAATCCTTACCTTAACGGAGATTTTTAATAATGCGGGAAATTGTCCTTGGAACTGCCGGGCATGTTGACCATGGCAAGACAAGCCTGGTCAGAGCCATGACCGGCATTGATACGGACCGGCTCAAGGAAGAGAAAAGAAGGGGCATCACCATTGAGCTTGGTTTTGCCTACCTTGATCTCGACTGTGGCCATCGTCTCGGTATCATTGATGTTCCCGGACATGAGCGTTTTGTCAAAAATATGGTGGCTGGAGTTGCCGGAATCGATATTGTTGCCTTTGTAGTTGCCGCCGATGAAGGTATCATGCCCCAGACCCGGGAGCATTTTGAAATCTGCCGCCTGCTCGGTGTTAACAAAGGCCTGATAATCATCACCAAGAAAGATATGGTGGAGCCCGACTGGCTTGAGCTTGTTGAAGACGATGTTCGGAAGTATTTTGCCGACAGTTTTCTGGCAGAGGCCCCTCTGGTTACGGTTTCCTCCATTACCGGTGAAGGAATCGATGTTGTCCGGAAAACTTTGGATGAGATGGTTTCCTCCAGTGAATTCACCGAGGCACATGGACCGTTCCGCCTGGCCATTGATCGTATTTTCAGTATGAAAGGTTTCGGCTCCGTGGTAACCGGGACATCCCTTTCAGGCCGTGTCGGCCTTGGCGATGATATTACAATTTATCCCAAAGGGTTACATGGCAAAATTCGAGGCATCCAGGTACATGGTCAATCTGTTGACATGGTGGAAGCCGGTAACAGGACGGCCATAAATGTGCAGGGCGTTGAAAAGGAGATGATTGAAAGGGGCAATGTCCTTGCCACACCTGATTGTCTCAATCCCTCGTACATGCTTGATGCGGATTTTCTTTATCTTTCCTCTAACGCAAAATCCTTGAAAAATAGAACCCGCGTCCGTGTTCATCTTGGTACGTCTGAGATTATGGGCCGTGTTGTATTGCTCGACGATGAGGAACTTGCACCCGGTTCATCCACCAATGTTCAGTTGCTCCTTGAAGAGAAGGTCGGTGTCTGGCCTGGTGACCACTATGTTGTGCGCAGATATTCTCCTGTGACAACCATTGGCGGCGGTGTTGTTCTTAATAATTCCGCCCCAAAGAGAAAGCGCTTTAAAGAGGAAAACAGGACGATTTTCTCCCTGTATCATAAAGGCTCTGAAGAGGATCAGGTTCTTCTCCATCTGAAAGAAAGCGGTTTTATGGGTTTGACCGGGGCGGAGCTTTCAGTCAAAACCGGTTGTTTTGGCAATCGTTTTAAAAAGCTGATAAGCCCGCCGATATCGGCACGCAAGATTGTTGTTGTTGATTCTGAAAAGCAGCATCTCCTTGCAGGAGAGGTTTATGAGCGTCTTTTGGGGAAAATTATTGAAATTTTAGACTTGTATCATAAAGAAAGCCCTTTGAAACCGGGTCTGCCGAAAGAAGAGTTGCGCAGCCGTGTGCAGAGAGGTCTTGGCCAGAAAGTTTTTCAATTATGCCTCAATGATCTCAGTAGAAAAAAAAGCATTGTTCTCGAAGAGGGAATCGTTCGCCTTGCCGGTCATGAAGTTTTCCTGCAGGCGGATGAGAAAGAAATCCGTGAGAAGATGGAGTCTCTTTTTATTGGCGCCGGGTTAACCGCTCCCACTATAAAAGAGGTGTATGCCGCTTTTCCGGATGTATCCCGGTCACTGCTCATGGAAGTGTTGAGCCTGCTGGTCAAGGACGGCCTGGTGACTAAGATAACCAATGATTTTTATTTTTACACAAAATCAATAGATGCGTTGCAGAAAAATTTTGTGGAGTTTCTGGAAAAACATGGAGATATAGATGCCCCCCGTTTTAAGGAGCTCAGTGGGCTTACCCGGAAATTCTCTATCCCTTTGCTGGAATATTTCGATAAAATAAAGCTGACTCTTCGTGTCGGTGATAAACGCATTCTGCGCTCAAAAAAATAACTCCTTTTTTCTCCCGGAGTCACATCATCAGTCATATTATCGGAAATATTCGCGGTCTGAAAACCGCGCAGCATAAACGCCTTGAGAGGCTGAGCAAGAGGCGGGTTGCTGCCGACCAGATTATTTCTGCGGAAATGGCCAGAGAGCTGGCTGAAATTTCATCGGAAATATCCCGTCAGGTCGGTGTACTGTTGAACCGCGCTGGAAAAGTGGAAACCGTTATTGTCGGTGACCATAAAAAGATCGTCATCCCCTCCCTCTCCCAGATACGTTCTGCAAGCGGTCGATTGAAAGGCCTGCGTTGTATCCATACCCATCTTGACGGAAAAGATATTACGGAAGATGATCTGATGGATCTGCTTTTCCTGCGTCTTGATCTGATGGGGATGATCAAGGTTGTGGACGGCTTGCCGGAGCGTCTTTATGCAGTTCATCTCATTCCGGTGCCCGTGCAGGGCAAAAGCTGGCATTTTTTGCCGCCGGTTGTGCCGTCCAGGCAGCAGGTTGATTTTCGTCAGCTGATTGCTGCCCTGGAGGATGAATTTTCCCGCACTCGTATGGTCCGTGAAATTGAAGCTAAAGACAGGGCAATACTTGTCAGCGTGACAACAAAGTCAAAGTCGCGGGCCGAGGAATCCATGGATGAACTTGTCGAACTTGTCCGCTCCGATGATGTCGATGTGGTGGAAACGTTTATCCAGCGGCGGGATAGAATTAATCCCAGGTTTATTCTTGGTAAGGGAAAACTTGCTGAGATCATGTTGTCGGCCCTGAAACAAAACGCTAATCTGATTATTTTCGATCAGGAGCTTAATCCCTCCCAGGTTCGTTCCATTACCGACCATACTGAATTGCGTGTCATTGACCGGACCCAGCTCATTCTCGATATTTTTGCCCGGCGGGCTCTTAGCCGGGAAGGAAAATTGCAGATTGAAATGGCCCAGCTTAAATACCTCTTGCCGCGTCTGGGGCAGCGCGATGACGCTCTTTCCAGGCTGACCGGGGGTATTGGCGGACGTGGTCCGGGGGAGACTAAACTTGAGGTGGACAGGCGCAGGATTAACGATAGGCTGACAAAACTGGCCCAACGGTTGAAGAAGGTGGGCAAGGAGCGCCACCATCGCCGATCACGTCGAAGAAAAAAAGAGTTGCCGGTCATTTCTCTGGTGGGGTATACAAATGCCGGAAAATCAACTTTGCTGAACAGCCTGACAAACAGCAATATATACGCGGAAGACAAGCTTTTTGCCACCCTTGATCCAACCAGCCGCAGACTGCGTTTTCCGGAAGATGTGGAAGTTATCATCACTGATACAGTTGGATTTATCAGAGATCTGCCGGATGAACTTCTTCAGGCCTTTAAAGCCACTCTCGAGGAGCTGCATGAAGCCGATCTTCTGGTTCATGTTGTTGATCTCAGCAATCCCCGCTATACCGACCAGATGTGGGTGGTTGATGATTTGCTTTCTGAATTGGATCTTGCAGGAATAAACACCATGCTTGTTTTTAATAAAATTGACCTTGTTGACCCTGATCTGGTTAATACGGAGCTTAAAAGATGTGATGCCGTGGCAATTTCCGCCCTTGATCCGGCTACCTTTCCTCCTTTTCTTGATAAAGCGAGAAAAAGTATTCTAAAAAAATGGAATGATTTACGATGAAGCCTGATGTCCCGAAACGCTGCTCTCTCTGTCTCTTTTTGTATTCGGTTCGCACTCATGAGAACTGTACGGTTTGCCGTGATCAGCAGATGAAAGAGTCCTTTCTCTGTAATATGGTCAGACAAACAAGCCGGGGCGACAGGTTCAAATGCGATGCCTTCCGTCCTCGCCTGACCCTCGTCGGAGCCAGGAAACAGCAGGCCGGCGACTCTATTCCTGTCTGCCGGGACAAAAAAGAGTATTTTGCCGAGGTTATCCGTTCCATTGGGTCCGGAGGGTGTCCAAACGGCGGTGCCTGTAGAAACGGTGCCTGCGGCTCTTCTGCAAAGGAGAAAGATATTGTCAGGAAGTACCATGTGGTTTGGAGTGTTCGCCATAGAAAATCTGTTTTTTCCACCGGCAGCAGGTATATTTCTTTTCTTCACGATATATTTGTTTCCTGCGGCAGGCTTATGAAAGGGAAAGCGTTGCTCGTCTGGCTTGCCCCCGACCATCTGCATTTTTATCTTGAATGCATGGACAGCGAACCTATTGATGAAACCATCGAGGATATGCAGGGGCTGGTGCAGGATGCCCTGATGCAGGAGTACCTTGAACTGGCAAAAGATTTTGACAATGGCACGATGTGGGAAAGAGAGTTTTTTGTTGAAGAAATTGTGTAACCATACGTATTGAAATATGAGTTTTTTCTCTAGAAAATTTTTCTTTATTTATTTTTTTCTACTTTTGGCTCTTTTTGTCGGCGGGGTTAGCGGGCATGCCGCCCAGAAGGGGATGATCGACGATGTTGCCCTTGTCAACACGGAAAAAGATCTGCTTGTCTATTTTATCGTAAAAAATTCCTTTACCGAAGAGATGGAAAAGGGGATAAAAAACGGTATACCGGTGACATTTACCTTTTTGCTAGAACTTTACCAGGTTCGTAAGGGTCTGGCTGACCGGGAGATACTTTCTGATTCTTTTCATTACACACTGACCTACGATTCATTAAAGCAGATTTATACTATAGGAAATGAAGAAGAGGGGAGTGTCATAACACTGGGGGATCTTGACGAGGCCCGCCTGAGTATGACGCAAATTCATGATCATAAACTTGTAGAGCTTGCAATGCTGCAGGATGGACTCAAATACAAGGTCAGGGTAAAGTCCAGGCTTGCAAAGAAAAAGCTCCCCATGAATTTCCAGTATATTATTCCTTTCTGGCAGCTTTGGAAGTTCGAGACAGACTGGTACGAGATGACGTTCACCTATGGAAATACTGGACCAGCAAAAGCGAGATAAGAAAAAACGCAGAAATGTCCGGGCCGTTATAATTGCGTGTCTGTTTCTGATCCCTTTGCTGACCTATGCCGAAAGCAGGGTTTTTCAGCTCGGCAATGTGCCTTTTCCCGTCAGCGGCAATGTCCTTGTTTTTGTACTCATTAATTTTAATGTTCTTCTGCTGTTGTTGATGGCTTTTCTGGTTCTTCGGAACCTGGCCCAACTGATTTTTGAGAGAAAAAAGCAGATATTGGGAAATAAACTGCGAACAAAGCTCGTAGTTTCCTTTATGTCTCTTTCTCTTATCCCCACGGTTTTGCTCTTTTTCATTTCTTTGCAGTTTGTCTCAACCAGTATGGATTACTGGTTTAATATCAATGTTGAGCGTTCACTGCTGGAGTCCCTCCATGTTGCCCAGAATATCTATCAGGAGAAAAAAGAGGAAATGCCGCGGCTTGGCAAAAGCATTGCTCTGCGCATTGAGTCTGAACGATACGGCAAGATAAACAGTGATTCCCTTGATTTTTTTCTGTCCGACATACTGGACAGCCATGGTCTTGCCGGCCTGGAAATCATTTCTTCCCAGCGTGTCGTCATCAAAAAGGTGTATGGCGAGCAGATTCAGGATGTAGCCGATGTGCCTGAAATTGTGCCTGAACTCCTGCGAAAAACTTTTGGCGGTGAGGTTCCTGATGTTGCCATACAGAATATGGAGGGAGGGGAGCTTGTACGCAGTCTTACTCCGTTTCAGCTGGGACCCGGAGATGAGAATCGTCATGTATTGATTACCTCATTTCTGGTGCCGCAGGTCAGGCTCGACAGGTTAAAGGTCATATCCAGCGGCATTGAAGGATATCGCCAGCTGATGCTTTTAAAACAGCCGATCAAAACAAGCTTGCTGGTCATGCTGCTTATCGTCACCCTGCTTATTGTTTTTTCAGCTATCTGGTTTGGTTTTTATGTGGCCAGGGGGCTCACTGATCCTATTGCCAAACTGGCAGGAGCCACAAGAAGGGTGGCTGACGGCGAACTCGATTTTGTCCTGGAGCTTGATTCCGGCGATGAAATGGGTACCCTGGTGGACTCGTTTAACAAGATGATTCACGATCTGCTCGTCAGCCGTAAAAATTTGCAGAAAAGTAATCTTGAGCTGGAAAACAGACGACGGTATACGGAGATTATTTTGCAAAATGTTGCCGCCGGCGTTATTTCCCTTGATGCCGAGGGACGCATCAGAACAATAAACCGATTTGCTGAAAACCTTCTTAAAATTGACAAATCACATATTATTGACCAGGACTATCGGAAGGTACTCAGTGGCCAGCATCGGGAGATAATGGACAATTTTTACGCGGAAATTGATCGGAGCGGCAAAAGTTTTATTGAGTTGCCGTTGCGCCTGAAGGTGCGGGATGATTCCTTTTCTCTGCGGGTTAATATGACCCGCCTACTGGATGAGAACAACAAGGAGCTCGGTGTCGTTTTTGTGTTCGACAACCTGACAGAGCTGGAAAAAGCCCAGAGAATGGCGGCATGGCGTGAAGTGGCGAGAAGAATTGCCCATGAGGTGAAAAACCCACTGACACCTATCAGCCTTTCAGCCCAGAGACTGCGTAAGCGATACCTGGAAAAACTTGCTGCTGAAGGAGATGTTTTTGATGTATGTACCAAGACGATCATTAATCAGGTTGATGAGCTGAAATGCCTTGTCAGTGAATTTTCTAATTTTGCCAGAATGCCTGCGATCAAAAAGGGAATCCATGACCTGAAGGAGATGACGGATGCAGCCATGGTGCTGTTTCGCGAGGGACATAAAGATATCCATTTTGAATTCATCTGTCCTGGGCAAGTGCCGCAATTTTCATTTGATTTAAAGCAGATGGAGAGGGTGCTTATAAATCTTCTTGATAATGGGGTTGCCGCTGTTGAAGATAAAGGTACAATAGAGGTTGAAATTACTGTTGACCATGGTCAGAATCTTATTTTTCTCGAGATTCGTGATAACGGCCCCGGTGTTGCCGACGAGGATAAACATCATCTCTTTGAGCCTTATTTTTCCAGGAAAAAATCCGGGACAGGTCTTGGACTTGCCATTGCAAGTACGGTTGTTGCCGACCATGGCGGTTATATCAGGGTGAAAGACAATAAGCCCACGGGGGCAAAATTTATTATAGAATTGCCGCTGGATTAATATGTTGCGGATAAGATATTGTTGCAACATAAGGTAGGGGAAATGGCAAAAAAAATTTTAATTGTTGATGACGAACTCAGCATCAGGGAATCCCTGGCCGGTATTTTGTCGGATGAGGGTTTTGATCCCGTAACCGTTGAGTCGGCGGAGGAGGCATTTGAGCTGCTCGACGGTGAGAAAATACATCTGGTGCTGCTTGATATCTGGATGCCGGGCATGGATGGCATGAAGGCCCTTGCCAGGATCAAGAAACAGTTGCCGAATCTGCCTGTAATCATGATTTCAGGACACGGCAATATTGAAACAGCTGTTCAGGCCACCAAGATGGGGGCCTTTGATTTTATAGAAAAACCGCCGTCATATGACAAGATCGTCCTGTCCATCAATAATGCCCTGCATATTTCCGATTTGAAAGAGGAAAATATAATCCTCAGGGAAAAAAGCCCGAAAAAAACAAAAATCACCGGTGTGTCGAAAGCAATTATCAGTGTTCGTCAGCAGATTGAAAGAGTCGCTCCCTCCAAAGCCTGGGTGCTTATCCGGGGAGAGCATGGGACAGGCAAAGAGCTTGCCGCTCAGATGATACACCGCTTATCAACATCTGCAGACAGGCCCATGATCGAAGTTAATTGCGCTGCAATTCCGGAAGAGTTGATCGAAAGTGAATTGTTCGGACATGAAAAGGGTTCTTTTACCGGTGCTGTCAGTAGTAAACGCGGGAAGTTCGACCAAGCGGATGGTGGTATTCTCTTCCTTGATGAAATTGGTGATATGAGTCTGAAAACCCAGGCAAAAATTTTGCGTATCCTGCAGGAACAGAAGTATGAAAGGGTTGGTGGTTCCAAGACGATTTCCGTTAATGTGAGGGTTCTGGCTGCTACCAACAAGAATCTTGAAGAGGAAATCGAGCTGGGTAATTTCCGCGCTGACCTTTTCTGGCGGTTGAACGTGGTGCCAATAACCATGCCTCCCTTGCAGGATCGCATGGAAGATCTTCCTATGCTTGTTGACGACCTGCTTCAGGATTTTCAGAGTAAAGGTCTCGGAAGTAAAAAATTTACCCCTGAAGCGATAAGACTCATGTGCCATCATGATTGGCCCGGCAACGTGCGGGAATTGCGTAATTTTATCGAACGTGTCGTTATCATGACGCTGGACAATGTGATTACCGATGATATTATCGCGCCCTTACTTCCTTTTCCGGTGCAGAAAACGCAACAGCAGAAAAATACAGATACCGTTGCCGGGTCAGTTTGGTCAGGACGTGATTCTCTGGCAACCTTTAAAGAGGCAAAAAAGCTTTTTGAAAAAGAATATCTCCATCATAAGTTACAGGAAAATGATGGAAATATTTCCCAGACTGCGGAACAAGTGGGGCTGGAACGAAGTCATCTTCACAAGAAATTGAAAGCTCTGGGAATTGAAAGTTAAAGAGTCATCCCATCAACAACCTATAATCCGGAAGGCATAATGGCTGACGACAATCTCCCTCATTTACCCAAGCAGGAAGAGCTTGAAAAAGAAATAGGCGACTACCTGAGTCGTAAATATGGCGGGCATGTGAAAATTATTTCCGCCGGTCTCTTTCCAGACGCGGAAAAGAAGAAAAATAATAAGGCAAAACCTGTTACATCCGGGGAAAAAGATTTTCAGTTTGACCTTAAACCTGAAGAGCTGACAGCCTATCTTGATGAATATGTTGTGCGCCAGGACGATGCAAAAGCGATTCTTGCTACTAAGATCTGCACCCATTTTAACCGCATTCGCCATGACCTGAAAAAAAACAAACAGTTTCTCGCCGGCCGCATCAAGAGCAATGTCCTGCTCGTTGGCCCCACCGGTGTGGGTAAAACCTACCTTATAAAACTCATTGCCGGCCATTTAGGGGTGCCCTTTGTTAAGGGTGATGCGACAAAATTCAGTGAAACCGGCTATGTTGGAGGAGATGTTGACGATCTGGTTCGTGATCTGGTACGGGAAGCGGATGGTGATATTGAAAAAGCCCAGTATGGTATCATTTATGTGGATGAGATAGATAAAATTGCCTCTTCTCCCCATCGTATCGGGGCCGATGTGTCACGCACCGGGGTGCAGCGGGCTTTTCTCAAGCCCATGGAGGAAACCGAGGTGGAGATGAAGGTGCCCCATGATCCCATCTCCCAGCTTGAGGCAATGGAACATTTCAGGGCCACGGGAAAACGTGAAAAGAAGGTGGTGAATACCCGCAATATTCTTTTCATTATGAGTGGTGCATTTGGCGGGCTGGAAAAAATAATCAAAAAAAGGGTACAGCAGCAATCAATAGGCTTTGAACAGCCGATCACTTCCAGCAAGATTGATGGCGGCCTGTTTAAAAAAGTCAAGTCACAGGATCTCATTGAGTATGGTTTTGAGAGCGAATTTGTTGGTAGACTACCGGTAATTGGTGTTCTGGATGAACTGAAGGAGAATGATTTTTTTGAGATACTGATGAGCCCCAACAGTCCTGTTGTGGTGGCAAAAAAACAGGATTTTGCCGCATACGGCATTCATCTGCAATTTACAGAAGAGGCACTGCGCAGGATTGCGGCAAAAGCTGTGTTGGAGGGTACCGGCGCCCGGGGGCTGGTGAGCATTATGGAGTTGACTCTGCTTCATTTTGAGAAAAAGCTTCCTTCGACCGATATCCGCTATCTTGTTGTTACATCGGAAATTGTTGAAAATCCCCGCGACGAGCTTGAAAAACTTCTTGCAGATAACAAAAAACAGCTTAAACAACACAGACTGTATTCACAGTTGGTTGAAAGCGAATATGAGCGCTTTGTTTCCTTTATTGAAAAGAAACAGGCCCATTTGCTTGAGCAAAAACAGATATCTCCTTCACCAAAGAGGTTGGGACTCATTGCCGCCCAATGCCAGAAAGAGATTCTTGACCCGCGGGATATGTGCCGGGAATTCATATCCCAGGTCCTTCATATCAGGGAATGCGCTGAATTTATTTCCCAGGAATATGACATGCATGTCTTTTTTGATGATGAGGCCATTGATCAGATCTTATCGACGGAGCCCTGGAGTTCGACGTCCGTACTTGCCCGTTGCGAAAAGATTTTTAATGTCTTCGAGTACGGCCTTAAGTTGATTAAGCAGAAAGAGGATGTGAAAGAGATAGTTATCACCGCAGAAGGTGTCAAAGAACCTGATCTTTTTATTAACGATCTGGTGAGTGATATCTTTCACCTGTAAAAATGGTAACTATTCAGCTGCACTTCATTTGCGCACGATCAGGCTGTCTTACATAGCATTAGTATGCTGCGCCAGCCTGCCCGAAGTCTGCGCTTATCTGCACGCAACTAAAGCACATCTGAACAGTTACAGCACAGTAGTTTGGGTAATTTTCAGCCCTCGCTGAATAGATACTAAAAATGATGTATTTAGCGGTTAAGGTTAAAGGCTGAAGGCCGATAAGCTAAGACATCGAGAGGGTAGACCCTATCGTTCAGATCAACTTTCAATTTTCATATTTCATATAAACGGAGGTAAAAAATGGTCTTTCCAGACTACCGTCCACGGCGTTTTCGCCGAAATGCCCAGATGCGATCACTCATTCGTGAAACACGATTGTCACCCGAGCAGTTTATTTATCCGTTATTTGTCAAGCCTGGTAAAGGGGTCAGGGAGGAAATTTCCTCCATGCCCGGTGTTTACCGGATGTCTGTGGACCAGCTCGGTAAAGAGGCAAAAGAGATTATGGGTCTCGGCATCAATCATGTCATTCTTTTTGGCCTGCCCGAGACTAAAGATCCGGCGGGGACCGGTGCCCATGCCAAAGACGGTATTATCCAGCGGGCCATTAAAGAATTAAAAAACAAGGCGCCGAACCTGATGGTTTCAACCGATGTCTGTCTTTGCGAATATACCAGCCACGGCCATTGCGGGGTGCTCGTTAATAAACAGGTTGATAATGACGCAACGCTGGAAATACTTGCTAAAGTTGCTCTTTCCCATGCCCAGGCCGGTGCTGATATCGTTGCTCCTTCAGATATGATGGATGGCCGTGTGGCTGAAATCAGGGGTGCTCTTGACGATAATAATTTTGATATGGTGCCCATCATGTCCTACGCAGTCAAGTACGCATCAGCCTTTTACGGGCCTTTCCGGGAAGCAGCTGAATGCGCGCCACAGGAGGGAGACCGCCGGGGATACCAGATGGATCCGGCCAATGTCCGAGAAGCATTGCGTGAGGCAACCCTTGATGTGGATGAAGGCGCTGATATTTTAATGGTCAAACCGGCTGTGGCTTATCTTGACATTATCAGTAGATTAAAGGAGGAGTTTGATCTGCCCATTGCCGCCTACCATGTCAGCGGCGAATATGCCATGATTAAGGCGGCGGGGGAAAGGGGCTGGATTGATGCTGAACGGGTTATGGCCGAGACATTGTTGTCAATCCATCGTGCCGGGGCGGATATTATTATCACCTACGGCGCCAAGGAGATGGCCCGTATGCTGAACGGCTGACAGAAGAATGTGAAACTTTGGCTGAAGTTACGAGGTTTCCAATAAAAAATGTGATTACCATCGAAATTCAGCCATTCATCACATTCATCAGGGCAGTGCTGTTGGAGCGGCTTTAGCCGCGAAAAGGGCTGGCAAGGAGAAAGAACTGCTTGCTTGCCAATCCAGAAAATTCGCGGATAAATCCGCTCCTACCCACATTCTTTGCCAATTACTTACTCAGGAGGCTGAAAATGAGTGGTAATCACAATAAAAAAAGACAGGTCTGAAAGCCTGTCTTTTTTTATTGGAAGCAAGGTCAGGCAATCGTTATCTGCAGATCAGGGCTCAGCACCGATGTTGTGCCTGGAAATATGTTAGAAAGAGCAGGGGGATGGCTTGTCGTTTCATGACTGTTAGGGGGACGAAAAGCTGCATGAAGCGATTACATAGTTTGTACGGAAGTTCCCATCAAATGTTTTCTGTCGCTTGATGTATTATTCATGATGAAACATGAAAGACGATGGTTGTCTTCGTCGGTCAGGCTGTTAAATTGTAAATGGCATTCACGCATGAAGAGGGGGATGGTTTTTCCTCTGTCCTCAACCTTTGTTTTAATAACGGTAATTCCGAGGTTTTGCAGGAAGAAATTTTCTTTTGAGCACAGAATATCAATTTTTTTGTACATGCAGCTGTCTGAATCAGCATCATCCATACAGGTGCAGCACATTCCGTCCATACTTAAATTCTCGATTTTACCGATGCTGTTTAAGTGGACGACAAAGGGGTTATTGTTAATTTTGTAGCGTGGGTTCTTTCTTCGTTCAATCATAATTTCCATCAATAGAGAATGTTAATAATGATCGTTATTTAGAAAGAAAAAACACTTTTGCCAATTAGGCATATTGTCGCACCCCGATGTGGCTCGTCATCCCGGAGGGTGTGACAGTTTCTTCCCTTTCATGAGCAGGAGTTGACCGCATTGAACATCTTGGCCTGAAGTCCTTGCGATATGGTCACGTATGACAGGACATTTTACGGTGAGGAGAAAGTAGATTGGCGCATTGACGTCAGACAGGGTCTCAAAATTACCCTGTCCTTTGCTGATAATCAGGTCTGCTTCATGAAAAATTTTTTGAAATTCCTTTGAGCATGTTGTCAGTGGTGTTCCAGGACATCCGGTTCCATTTGTGATAATCCGGCATAATTTCTTCAGACCGCATTTGTGGGCATCTTCAATGGTAGCATCGTTGATGATCGGTTTTTCCTTGACAGCAACAATGACCTCATGCTGTGTGAGTTTTTCAATAACAATGGCATCAAAGACAAGTTCTCCGCTGTTGTCAGCAAGATAGAGTATTTTTTTTGCCCTTTTCAGGTCCTGTTCAAGAGCTGAGTAGTCATTTATCGCCAGTTCATGATCAAGGGCGTTGTGGATGGTCTGTTCCATGTCAAAAGAGTGAATTGCCCCGTAGTCAATGATGTTGCCGGCAATGGAGAAAAGAAGTGCAGCCTGCAGTGGATCTTTTTGCTGGTTTATTTTTTCGGAAATATGTGACTTTAAATGTAATGCAAAATTATTACTTTTTTCTTTGATAGCGGCAAACGGGTCGGGGCAAACTGAAATTTCAGCAATCAGTGCGTAGAGTCCGACTGCATTTTCCGGAGGTGTCTTTTCTAAATCAAGCCCTTCGAGAAATTTCAATGCACGCTTCATGATGTTTTTTTGCACGTCAGTTGAAGATGTGCTGAGTTTTGCTGTTTTCAATGCCTGCTGCAAAAAACAGGGAAGGCAGTCTAATGTTGTTTTCATGGTGCCTCAACTTTGATACTGTTCTTTGGTAAACCGTCCAAGGACGCAGGTTGCGGCCATGGATGCAGTTGCCTCGATAATTTCCGGAATCGAGATTCTCTGGTTAAAGCCGCCAAGATGCGGTCCTGTCTGCAAGACAATATCAGCCCTGTCTTTGGCTGTGAATGAGGCCTTTTTGGCTGAAAATCCCCTGTCGACGAGAAAATGCCTGAATTCTTTATCCGTCATTTTCAGCTGGTCAATGAGCCGTAGCTCCTCTTCCATGTGCTTGTCAACGCCCATTTCCTCGATAATGCGATTTGTCAATATATCCGTGTCAAAAGGGACCTTTTGCTGAAATTCATTGCCTACAAACCCCCTGTAATACCCTTTGAAAATGTCGTTTATCAGATCAGGAAGTAGTTCTCTGTTAAAAAGGGTGGTTGCGTCTATGGGATTGCCGTGCACGTCTGTGCCGAAGAACCTGCTTTGTTTGTTGCGGAAATAACTGGCGCAAACCAGCAGCAAACTGAGGATATGAGTACCGATATGCCAGTAGAGCTTTTCTCCACTTTGCTCGATAGCAATGAAATGTTCAAAATCTCTTATTCCGCTGAGGCCCATGTTTGGGTGACGGCATGAGGCGAGCCACTGATCAAGCCTTCCGCCGAGGGGCCAGTTGTAGAGTCCATTGTCTTCACGCCGGTTGCGTTGTACCCGATTGTGGAAAAGGGGAATGGGGGCTGTGTGAACATTACCAAGCGCGGCGAAAAAACCAAGCAGGAAAGAGTTGCGTACCATTGACTCTGAAAAATCGGTAAAGTTACGCAAATGCTGTGGTTCATTGACATAGGAAAAATAGTCTTTGTGGGCTGTAAAGGCCACAGCGATTCTTTTTGTTTTAGGCGGAATGGGTGTTTCATGCAGAGTGAAAAGACTGAGTCCGTCAAACTGCAACGGCTCGGGAATGTCAAAGCGAATATCCCCGGGCAGGAAATGTGTTTTTAAATACTGCATCCATTTTATTTCCGCGTGCAGATTTATCTCGTCATCAGGATTACGGGCAAATTTAACAACAAGAATCTTGTCAGTGCCGGTAAGTGAAGTTGTCAAGCTTCTGCCCCTGTAAAGCATATCATCAGCCGGCATGAAGCCTGTCTTGCTGATTAATTCATGCCACGTGATGACGGGAACTGCCTGTTGGGATTCAAAATAAATATCTTGGCAAGGGATTGAAAAAGCAAGGGAACCGATAGCCTCTGTCACTGCCCTGTGAGATGCATTTTTTGTTGTCCGTAAAAGGCGTTTAAGCAGATCCAGAGCATGGTGGGATAATGAATTGTGCTGCCCTGCCAAAATTTCAGTCATGGCCAGGGCGATTTCCCTGAACAGAAAAAATGATTGACGGTGGTTCGGAAGTTGCTCATTCCGCATCATTCTTTCCAGAGTCAAAAGCGTTTTTTCACGTACGCAATGGGGATGATTTTTAACCAGCAGATGGAGATTACAGGCAGCCATATAACGGGCAGTCAAGTCAGAGGAATTTGTAAGAATATCCTCTTCAAAGGAAAAATTTTTCTGCTCAGTTTGTGTAGTACTTTTGTCATAACTCATTATAGTTTCAGAGGCCACAATCACTCATCATATCTCTCTATTGGCTTCATCAAAGGGACTTTGGCTTTTTTAATAAATAATCTTGCCTGACATTTGAGAGTGCAGCAAAAATATTGCCCTTGATTTTTGTGTTTGACTGATAGAGGTTGTCGAGCAGAGCCCGTACCTGTTCCCTTTTGGTGGTTCCGGACAGTGGACAGGGATTGGCTGCCCCGTTGATGTTTGCATTTTCAGCCAAGGCCTTAACCTGTTCTTTGTTCAGAAAGGCAAGGGGCCGTATGACTGTCAGGTCGCCGTTAAAAAGCGACTGGCTCGGTACCATAGTGCTGATATTGCCGCTGTAGAAGAGATTGATGAGAAAGGTTTCAATAATATCTTCTTTGTGGTGGCCTAAAGCCAGTTTGTTGCATTTTTTCCGGCGGGCCAGGGAGAAAAGTTTTGTCCTGCGGTTTCGGGCGCAATAAAAGCAGCCGCTTTTGCCGTTTTCAGTAGCCAGGACGTCGGGGCCGAAGGTTGTCTTTTCAATTTCCAGTTCAATGCCGATTTTTTCCATCTGCTGCTTTGCGAGTGACGCGGTATTGCCTGAGTCAAATCCCATGTCCAGATGAATGGCGGTGATTTGGTAGCTGATGGGTGCTTTTTCCCGCCATTTTTTCAGGATTGAGGCCAGAACAAGGCTGTCAATTCCCCCTGAAACGGCGACAAGAACCGAATCGCCGTCATCAAGCATGGAATAGGTGTGCATCGCCTGTCCGATGAGGCGATTGATCTGTTTAGGAATGCGCATCGTGCGAGGCGGTGTTGGTTTTGGCCGGAAAAATAGTCAATCCAGAGGGCAGCCATACCTGGAGGGAAATATGTTTTTTGAAGGTGGCTGCTGATCAGTTACCTGGTTTTAATGGCTTAATAAGTGGGGGCATTGGGAGAATTTTTCCACAAGCCCTTCCCTGGCAAGTTTTTTCGCAGTAATCCATTTAAATCCACGGTTGTACGCTTTTGAAAAAGAAAAAAGATTGGAAAAAAGAGCTTCCTGGGTTTCATCGAATTTGCCAAAGCAGAGATTGCTGCCGTTTTCAACATGAATAAGCCGGTACTGAAAGGAAACGGAAGCAGGCTGGTTGATAGAGTGTTCACTGCCTTCACGCTCAATAAATCTATTTAATGATATGAGAAGAACCGCATCGGCTTCGGTCTGTCGAGCAACGTGTCGGGCAACTGCTGCGGGGTTTCCATTAAAATCACCCAGCAAGGATTCCTTCTGTGATGCTGAGATAAATTGCACATTTTTGTTTTGCGATAAAAGATCTTCCAGTATGGCAGTCAGAGTTTCTGCTCCCCGCTCAAGCTGGCGTCTTCCTGTGTAATCAAAACTGTGCTCAGGGGTAAGAATATCAACAGGCATCACAATTATGGAATCTGTTGGTATAACGGATTCGGCTGTGTCAGCCTGGGGCCTCTTGGAGGAACAGGAAACAAAAAAGAAAATGCTGCAGAATAAAGTAACGCCAACAAGGAAAAAGTGTAAATGTTTCACGGGAGTCTCCACCGTACAAGAAAAAGAATGTTTAATTAAAGTGATCCTTTGGAAGACAAAGGCCCGGATAAGCGATTATTCACGGCAGTTGCCTGATCAAGGGTTCTGCCTAATGCTTTAAAAATTGCCTCAAGGATGTGGTGCGTATTTTCCCCATAAGCCACCAGGACATGGAGAGTCATACCTCCATGCAGAGAGAGTGCGCGCAGAAATTCCTGTGCTAGGGCAGTGTCGAAATCTCCTACCTTCTGGTCCAGACGGACAATATCATAGTGTAGAAAAGGACGGTTGGAGAGATCCACGGTAACACGGGCCAACGTCTCATCCATGGGTAAAGCACAGTCACCGTAACGGTTGATTGAGCTAAAATCCGTTAATGCCTTTTTAAATGCCTGGCCAAGACAGATACCAATATCTTCAACGGTATGGTGGGCGTCTATTTCCAGGTCACCGTTGGCTTCAATTCTCAGATCAAAAAAACCATGAACAGTCATGAGGGTAAGCATGTGATCAAGAAAGGGTACGCCCGTGCTAAGAGAGGCCTTGCCTGTTCCGTCGATGGACAGTGTTAAGGAAACATCGGTTTCTTTGGTTTTTCTTTCTATAGTTGCTGTACGTTCGTTCTGCATGGAGTTGCTCTTTAATCGTTATCTGTTTTGCGGAGTAAATGGTTCCAGGCTAGCCTTTGCCTGTCCGGCAGGAAGATATTATGCCGCATCTCCCGTAACAGATCATACTTAATGTACGATTGTGAGGGAATTTTTTTGACTTTTCTGCATAATCATTTATAGTCTATATTCATATGTATAACAAGTTAGCCGAGTAGGAAGCAAGGTATTTAACATTTGTTCATCAGTAATGTGAATGAACTTTCCGCTGAATGGAAAAGAACGAATTTATTGTTGACAAATTAGTTGAACGCCGGTTATATTCGCTACGTTTTTAAGCAGTAAAACAAAGCGGGAATAACTCAGTGGTAGAGTGCAACCTTGCCAAGGTTGAAGTCGCGAGTTCAAATCTCGTTTCCCGCTCCAGATTAATAAAAAAGGTTCGAACATGTTTCGAACCTTTTTTTGTCATAAAAACACCTTTTTAAATTCATTAGCGGGTGTTGACACATAAGCAGCATAGAGGATTATTGAAATGAAAACTTATCTGACACCGGTTGATGAAATTGAACGTAACTGGTTTGTTGTTGATGCCCAGCAGAAAGTGCTTGGACGTCTGGCGTCTGAGGTGGCAATCAGGCTTCGTGGAAAACATAAACCAAACTATTCAACATTTCAGGACACCGGTGATTTTGTAGTTGTCGTGAATGCTGAGAAAATTCGTCTTACCGGCAAGAAGATGGATGATAAAAAATATTATAACCATTCAGGTTATATGGGCGGATTGAGAGAACGTACAGCCAAGGAAGTTCTTGCCCAACGTCCGGAAGAGATCATTTATTTGGCAGTGAAAGGGATGTTGCCCAAAAATACCCTGGGACGTGCCCAGTTGAAAAAATTAAAAGTGTATGCCGGTTCGGATCATCCCCATGAAGCGCAGAAACCGGAAAATCTTGAATTATAATTGAAGTAAAGGAAAACTATGTCTGAACAGCGTTATTATGCCACCGGAAAAAGAAAAACAGCTGTAGCCCGGGTGTGGCTTAAAGCAGGTAGCGGCGATATAAATGTGAATAAACACACCTTTGTTGATTATTTTGGTGGTGCCATTGATCCTAGAAATGCAATGAAGCCTTTCCACCTTACTGATACCGTTGAGAAATTTGATGTTTATGCCACATTGAAAGGTGGAGGAAAATCCGCTCAGGCCGATGCCCTGCGTCATGGTATTGCCAAAGCCCTGCTTGAGGTTGATATTGAAAATCGTCTGACTTTGAAAAAAGCAGGCCTCCTGACCAGGGATTCACGAGTTAAAGAGCGTAAAAAATACGGTAAAAAAGGAGCTCGGGCAAGCTTCCAGTTCTCGAAACGTTGATCTGTTTGTTTACTTTTTAGTAAATGGATTGATTGTCCATCATTTTGGGAAAGGCGAATTGTTTCGCTTTTCCCTTTTTTTTGTTTGTGGGAGAGAAAAATGATACGAGCAGGCATTGTTGGAGCCTCCGGTTATACAGGAGGAGAATTAACCCGCATCCTCAGTTTGCATCCGCACGTTGAAATAGCAGTTGCAACTTCTCGTCAGTATGCCGGCAAGAAATTGTCCCAGGTGTATCCGCATCTGGCTGGAATTTCAGAAATAATATGTGAAAATGTAGATATAGGGGAACTGGTTGATCGTGCCGATGTTTTTTTTACCGCCGTGCCGCACCGGACAGCCATGGATATTGTGCCTCATTTTCTTGAAGCCGGCAAAAAAGTTGTAGATTTGAGTGCGGATTTTCGCATTGATGATGCAGCTGTGTACGAGAAATGGTACCAGCCGCATAGCGCAAAAAAGTATCTTGATGAAGCGGTTTACGGATTGCCCGAGCTGAACCGTGAGCGTATTTCCTCGGCCAGGCTTGTGGCCAACCCCGGCTGTTATCCAACATCCATAATCCTGGCTCTTGCTCCTCTTTTAAAGAATGGAATGGTTGATACGCGGACAATTATCGCTGATTCAAAATCAGGAACATCCGGGGCGGGACGCGGCGCCAATGTGGGAGCTCTTTTTTGTGAGGTCACGGACGGTTTCCGGGCCTATAAGGTGGGGAGCCATCGTCATACTCCGGAAATTGAGCAGGAGCTGGCAAAATTGGCAGATGAGGATCTGACAATATCATTTACTCCTCACTTGCTGCCGATATCCAGGGGAATTCTCAGTACGGTTTACGCCTCATTGCGTAAAGACATAGATCAGCAGGATATTCGTGAGCTGTATCAAGCTTTTTATAAGAATGAAAAATTTGTAAGGCTTTGCCCGGACGGCAGTTTCCCTGCAACCCAATACGTGCGTGGCAGTAATTACTGTGATATCGGCTTGAAGGTTGATGAGCGTACAGGCCGCGTTGTCCTCGTGTCGGTTATAGACAATCTTGTCAAGGGAGCGGCAGGGCAGGCAGTGCAGAATATGAACCTTATCTGCGGATTTGACGAAGAGCTTGGTCTTGAGACAGTGCCGCTTTTCCCCTGATTATTCCGTACCTTTCTTCTTGCCTTAATGATGATCCGGCGGTAAATAGTTGCGTACTATAAAGCTGACAATCTCTTTTGACGGCACGGATTATTCCGGCTGGCAGAGGCAGAGCAATGCCCGGACAATTCAGGGAGATCTTGAGGATAAGCTGTCTCTTATGACAGCGGAAAATATTGTGATCCACGGGGCGGGGCGAACGGATGCCGGTGTTCATGCCCTGGCCATGACAGCCCATTTTACAACCTCATCCTCTCTCGAATGTTACGCCTTCAGGAGAGGGTTAAACTCGCTGCTGGATTATTCCGTTAAGATCCTGCATGCTGAGGATGTTGATCACACATTTCATGCGCGGATCAGCGCCAGGGCAAAGGAGTATCATTATTTCTTTTCCACTGAGGATGTGATGCCGCCCTGCAGACGACTCTATTGCGCCCATTTGCCGCTCGGATTTGATCTGCAACGGACGCGGAAATGTCTCTCATATCTCATAGGGGAACATGATTTTACCAGTTTTGAGGCATCCGGTTCCAGGGACAGGGAGAAGGAAAACGGCAGGGGGGCGGTGAGAAGGATCTTTTCGGCTTCTCTTGATTACATAGAAGATCCGTATCCTGAATATCATTTTAAAATCTGCGGCGACGGATTTTTAAGAAAGATGGTCCGAAATATTGCCGGAACATTGGTTGAGGTCGGTCAGCACAGGATGGGTAATGATTATTTCAACCGTCTTATTGCCATGAAAGATCGCTCCCATGCCGGGCCTACTGCTCCGGCATGTGGTTTATTTTTGAAACAAGTGTACTATGGGATGGAATTTTTATAAAACTCAAATTTCCTTGAAAGGACATGAAAATGGAAGGACAACTCGCTCTAGCTGATCGTATGAAATTAATTAAACCGTCACCCACACTGGCAGTCAACGCCAAGGCAAAGGCTATGAAGGCTGAGGGTGCGGATATTTTAAATTTCAGTGTGGGAGAGCCTGATTTCGACACTCCGGATCATGTCTGTGCGGCCGGCAAACAGGCTATTGATGAAGGGTTTACCCGGTACACGGCTGTCCCCGGCATTCCCGAGCTTCGTGAAGCAATTGTTGAACGGTATGCTGCAGATAGGGGATGGAAATATGATCCGGACCAGGTTCAGGTCAGCTGCGGCGGTAAACACGGTTTATACAATATGGCCCAGGCACTGTTTGGACCGGGCGACGAGGTGCTTATTCCGACTCCCTACTGGGTTTCCTATCCGCCCATTGTTCTGCTGGCCGGAGCTACACCGGTGCTGGTCCCCCTGGACGAAAAGGCAAATTTTGACCTGACTGCCGAAAATCTGATGAAATGTGCCACCGACAAAACACGCGGCATTATTTTAAACAGCCCGTCAAATCCGACAGGGGCAATTTTTTCTGCCAAAGCCCTGGAGAAGGTGGCGGAAATGGCCATGGAAAAAGGCTGGGTCATTATCAGCGATGATATCTATGATACCATTGTTTATGATGAGGGCTCATTGGCCCACATTCTTGATGTGGAACCAAGGATAAAAGAACAGACCATTATCTTAAACGGCGTCTCCAAATCATTTGCCATGACAGGCTGGCGAATCGGTTACTCGCTGGGCCCGAAGCATGTCATTGCATCCATGAATAAGATCCAGAGTCAGTCCACATCAAATCCCGCATCAATTTCGCAAAAGGCAGCCCTTGCAGCAGTTTCCGGTCCGCAGGATTTTCCCGGTAAAATGAAGGAATCCTTTCTGCCGCGCCGTGAGTTCATCATAAATGAGCTGACATCAATAGAGGGAATCAGTTGCGTTAATCCTGCCGGCGCTTTTTATGTGTTCCCTAATTTTTCCGCCTATTACGGCAGGAAGTTTAACGGCAAGATCATTGCCGGTTCTGTTGAAATGTCGGAGTATCTGCTGGAGGAAAGTTTTCTGGCAACGGTGCCTGGAGCGGCATTCGGCGCAGATGATTTTGTCCGCTTTTCCTTTGCAACGTCAATGGACGCTATTAAAGAGGGTATGAATAGGGTGAAAGAAGCCCTGGCAAAACTGGCCTAATACTCCTCCGGGCTGGGCTCGCTCAGAGCCCAGGTCCATTGATCAAGATCACGCTCTTTTGAAATGGCTTTACTGCCATTTCTTTTGTAACATTGATACACCCAAGCACCATTTTTTTCGTAAACTTTGATCAAAGAAAGATTAGGGTGAACGTACCAGCCTGTCTTGATTTTTCCGTCCATATTCTTTCCTTTTCACTAGGAATTGACAGTTATTATTTTACCAGACATTTTGTAATACATTTTTTGCAGTCATCTCTGGTTGCGCCGTTTTTACAAAAAGTCCTGAAACTTTCTATCCAATCAGTGCCGCCTCTGGGGCATCGTTCAAGGAATTGAACAAACTGAATCATTTGATCAATGATTTCTCTGGGAGCAGTATGTTCAATTTTACATGCGCCAATATCGGCAATTTTATCCTCAACAGCCAGTACCTTGGTGAAAAACTCCTTCAGAGCATGGTGGCGGTGAATAATGTCTTCCGAGACCTCATGTCCCTTGTTCGTCAGGGTTATGACCTCATAGGGGGCATAGTTGATCAGTTTTTTTTTGGCAAGGGCCCTGAAAGCTTCAGTCACCGATGAACGGCTGACATTGAGGCGGGATGCTATTTCTTTTGCCCGGGCGACCTTCTTTTCCTTGATGATGTGGGCAATTACTTCAAGATAGTCTTCAAGGCTTGCGCTTAACTGGATTTCTTTTTTCATTGATTATGAACTGTGACAAGAGAATAACGCAATTTCAATTTTTTTATCAGTAGTTGTAATATCATACAGTTGAGTAGGATCTGATGCCAGTTTTTTTTGTAAGTCGTCCAAAAAAGATATATACCTGTGTTTTAATTTTTTTATTGCTTTTGATGTCAGGTACAGCGTTTTACAGTTACTTTGTTGAGCCGAATAATGTCGGCGTAGAACAGATCACAATCAGGGATGCAAAGCTGTATCAGGCCTGGGGTGAAATAAAGATAGCACATATTTCAGATCTTCATGTCGGTGTAATCGGACGACGGGAAGCCAGGGCTCTCGATATCCTGAAGGTGATTCGTCCCGACCTCATTGTTGTTTCCGGAGATCTCACCCAGTGGAACGATGACCCTGATGGGGCACTTTCCTTTATCAGTCGCATGGAGGCTAGCCTTGGTGTTTTCTGTGTGCTGGGGGATTCCGATCTGTCAACTGGAAGAAAACAGTGCATTTTCTGCCATTCCGGCGGTAATCCTCATTCGTTAAGGAAGCATCCTTCCTTTTTCAAGAACGGATATCAGCAGGTTTCTTTGCCGGGGAGAGATAATAAACTTCTTATTGCCGGAGTTTTCCCAAAAGATATTGATGGGATACATTTAGATGTCTGGTTGAATGGATTGCCGCAGGGCAATGATCCTGTACTTGTTTTGAGTCATTTTTCTTTGCCCTGGAAGACCGTAATGACAGCAAGACCACTTTTGTGGCTTTCGGGGGATAATCACGGCGGCCAGATTGTCATGCCGGATTTTATCTGGAAAACGTTTTCAGGCAAACCCGATAAAGAACATAAAGCCGGTCTTTTCAGGCAGGGTGAGCATAAATGGCTGTATGTTAACAGGGGCCTTGGTTTGACCCGCAGTTTTCCTTTCAGATTGGGTGTGCCCCCTGAAATAACGGTTTTCAGTTTTATCGATGAAGCGGGGGCAGGGACAATGGATAGCGGCTTAAGATGAACGTGCAGATGAGATATTCTGTGCTGATTGTGCTGTGTTTTTTGTCGGCCATACTTTCGTGCACCACGGAAAAACCGGAGAATCAGGGCAGTTTCATCCTCTATGATTTTGAAACGGATGAGGAGCTTGATTATCTGCACTGGGAATGCGGAACCGTGATGGAACGTGATTCTCAATGGAGCACATCGGGGCGCTTCAGTCTGCGTGTTGACATGTATTCGAATAGCGAATATCCAGGATTTAAATGTTCTATCCCCGATGGTTTGGCAGGTTACAGATATCTGCGGGTCGACATTCACAGCAGCCAGGTGACAGCCATGAAGCTTGCGTATCGTATTGATGACCGTCCTGACAGCCCTCCCTATACCGACAGGGCAAATGGAAGTTTTATGATCAATCCGGGAGATAATGTTTTTTCCCTTGATTTAGAACAGTTGAAAACATCCGGCACGGACAGAAAAATTGATCTTGGGCAGGTAAAAATTTTTTTACTCTTTGTCCACAGACCGTTGGAAAGGAAAACGATTTTTCTGGATCACATCCGGCTGGATCGGCAATAAATGAAAGAATTGACAATTAAAAATTCAGAAGGCAGGAGTGGGTTTTAAGTTGCATGATTCATGTG
>DAOUUW010000131.1 GCA_030667965.1 Deltaproteobacteria bacterium | reverse complement strand
TAGGAGGTTGTCCGAGAATAGCAATTTTTTCTCAAATCGAGGCATTTTGAAAAAATAAGCGCAGTCATATATGTGATATCGGAGTCTCGTAAACTCGCTTACCTACGAGCATTATTTTTTCAAAATAACGAAGAGTTGGGGAGAAAGGGCATTCTCGGACAGGCTCCTAGTTGTTAACCTCATCCCTACTCTGTGTATGTACCGGGAGGCCCTGTTGAATAGTGGGATGTCAGTCCTGGAATAATTTCCTGCTCTTCATTTATTTGCTGTAGCGGTTTCATACGTCTTCTCCTTACAAGACTGTCCAATCACTTCTCTCTTTCAAAAAAAACTTGTGTAGATTTTTATCTCGAGCAAGCAAATTGAGCATGGACATTGCAACCTGCATGCCATTTGTTAAAAGAGGGTTGTGGAATTTGTTTTTGTATTCTTAATAAAGGGAAAAATGGAACTTTTTTTCACTTTCTCCAAGGCGTCATTGCTTCTTTTTTCGTTGCAGGCTGAAACAGGTGACATTTTCAAGACGTTTTCAACTATTATGAAAAACATCAACCGCCTTAAAGATGGTATATGTTTGGAGAAAAGGAAAAGGCAAGCGTGCAGGCCACACATGTTGCGAAATGCAACGTTGCAAAACGAATCATTGTTGCAACACGCAACAACGACTATTGTAGTGAAAAATAAACTGTACCTATGATTGGAGTTAAGGAAATTTGCACTTCTTAAAAATATTCATCAGAAAAACGAGTCAAAAAGCTCTTCTAAACTTCAGAAAATGCCCCGAGGCTCCGGAGACGACTATCTTATTAATTCATGTTCCACTAGTTACTTATAAAAACCCAGTATTTACGGAAAATCCCAATCAATGACATGACAAAAAAGCCACGTCGGTCTAAAAATTGCTCTATGCTCATTAAGTTTATCCACCCGACTTGTTTAAATCAGGAGAGAGTTCGATGTTTCATATGAATTTACGCCATAAAATGACTGCCTGTTTCAGCCTGCACTTTATTTTTTACATTTTCTTAGGGATAACCTTCTTAAAGGACTTCGAGATGTTTAATGAAGATGTCACCCTGCTTATGCATGCCGGCAACTTCAGCAACATTTGTCTCGAAATAAGGCGTTATGAAAAAAACTACATCATTGGTCATGATGAAGAAGATTTCCAGACAGCCCTCGCCTACGTGGATGAGGCCGTAGAATATATACCCAATATGATAGACGACCTGGAGATCATGCCTCATCCTTACCACCTGAAGGATTTGACAAAAAAACTCGAAAACTACACACAAGCTTTGACCTCTTTTAAAATGGAGTACGCAAAAAATATCGGCAACACAGAACTCCAGTCACAGATAAAACTTCGTGCTCTCGGCCAGGACCTGGTTCGTATAAGCGAGGACCTGGTCAAATTCGAGCAAAGGAAAATGGTTGATTTCATAAAAATATTCAAAGATCAGCTTGTACGCTCGGTTGCATTTCTCATAACGCTGACGATTTTCACTATGATACTTTTATACAGCAATATTGTCCTGCCCCTTAAATCTATTGAAAGGGCAGCAGGCCGGGTGGCCAAGGGCACCTTTACACTGCTGCCTATTCCGAATCATAAAAAAGACGAGGTAAGCAGTGTCCTGCATGCCTTTAACAGTATGGTTTCAGAACTGGAAGAAAAACAAGATCTGCTTTTCCAGGCCCAAAAACTTTCCTCCATCGGCACCCTTGCTTCAGGGACTGCACATCAGCTCAATAATCCGTTAAATAATATTTCCACTTCCTGCCAGCTTTGCCTTTTCGAACTAGAGCGGAACAATACGGATTTTGTAGCACAGCTACTCCAAACCATTGAGCAGGAGACCCAGCGCGCCGGTGAAATTGTTCGCGGTTTACTGGATTTTTCCAGAGCCGGGACATTTTCCATACAGCCTGTTTTGCTGGACGACGTAGTTAAAAATGCCATGCGTCTGGTGGCAAGTGAAGTTCCTGCCGGGGTCACTTTAACAAAAGACATTCCGGCCGGACTCACCTTGATGCTTGCCACACAAAAGATGACCGAGGCATTGCTGAACCTGCTGATTAATGCAATACAGGCAATTCAACCCCCTCCCGGTACAGTTTCTATAACGGCAACAACCGACGAAACCACCGACATGGCGACTATAGTCATCGAAGACAGCGGTATCGGGATTGACGAAGAAAACCTCCAAAAAATATTTGATCCATTTTTTACGACAAAACCTGCCGAAGAGGGAACCGGCCTTGGTCTGGCCGTCGTCTACGGAATCATCAAAAAACAAAACGGCTCAACCAGGGTTGAATCGATAAGAGGAAAAGGCACCAAATTTATTATAACCCTTCCCATCTGCCACTAGCCGACAAGAAAAGACGGTAACCACGGAGCCACTTGACTTACAGAAGAATCATGTCTGAACATAACTATATACAAATACTTCTGATTGATGACGAAGTTATCAACCTACAGAACATCAATCATTTTTTAACCCAACAAGGATACATTGTTGAAACGGCGGCAAGCGGCTCCGAGGCTATTGTCAAACTTTCGCACGGCAGCTTTGATCTGGTTATCACTGATTTAAAAATGGGTGATATTGATGGGCTGCAGGTTATGAAAGCGGCAAAAGAACTGCTGCCTGATGCCGAAATTATCATTATTACAGGATACGCCACCGTTGATTCCGCTGTTGATGCCATGTCCCAGGGAGCTTTTTATTACCTGCCCAAGCCCATCAACCTTAAAGAACTCAATATTTTTATCAAAAAGGCCATGGAAAAAACATTGCTGAAACGGGAGATCAGCCGCCTGCAGCAAAAAATTAAGGCAAAAAAAGGAGTGACTCAGTTTGTCGGACAGAATGCATCAATTCTGAAATTAAAGGACTCCATCGCCCAGTTTGCCCAACTTGACTGCAATGTCCTTATTACCGGGGAAACCGGTACGGGCAAGGAACTTGTAGCCCGAACCATCTATGAACTCAGCCCACGATCCAACAACCGCTTTTTGCCGATTAACTGCGGAGCGATGACGGAAGAATTGATGCTCAATGAGCTTTTCGGCCATGAAAAAGAGGCCTTCACCGGAGCAGCGAAATTGAGCAAGGGTCTGCTGGAATCCGCCGAAGGCGGTGTTGTGCTTTTTGACGAAATCGGCGAAATGCCGCTTCCCATGCAGGTCAAGCTGCTGCGCGTCTTACAGGAAAAAAAGATCATCCGAGTCGGCGGCACCCAGGAGATCCCCATTGACCTGCGTATCCTTGCCTCCACACATAGAAATTTAGAAGAAATGACTGAAAAAGGGAATTTCCGCCAAGACCTTTATTACAGAATAAACGTGGTCTCTTTGCATATCCCTCCTTTGCGGGAGCGTAAAGACGATATCCCTCTGCTGGTCAATCATTTTCTTGCCAAATATCCCGCATCGGGCGGCTCTATCCGCAGCATTTCTCCTGAAACACTCTCGCGTCTGCAGGAGTATGATTTCCCCGGCAATGCACGTGAACTTGAAAATATTATTGAACGTTCTCCGGCTTTGTGCGGTGATTCAGACATGCAAATTCATCATCTTCCCCAGGAACTTTGTAGTTTTAAGTCGGCCCCTGTTCCCTCGTCGCCGACACCAATCCAAAGCCTTGAGGATAACGAACGGGAATACATATTGAGTGTGTTAAAAAGCGTCAACGGCAACAAGACCCAGGCTGCTAAAATAATCGGTATAGACAGGGTATCCCTGTGGCGAAAGATCAAAAGATATAAAAATAACGGCTTTGATATTGATGAGTATTTGCAGAAGAAATAAATAACCTTTTCTTTATCCTGCACAATAGCAGCCTTTGCTCCCCTGCTGTTTACAGCCAGTCGTCGCTGTCAAAACAGGCTATGTTATTCCCGCATTTTCCTTTCTTTTCTTTTTAATTCTTCTAGTGTAGTATTTGATTCTTCTAAAATAATGTTTGCAAATACCTCAGCAAATGAAAACGGTGCATGACAACAGGATTCATGCAGGGAAATGTCATGCACATATCGCGTATAAAATTAAGTCATATTGATTTTTCTGATGACACGTATGATCTCATACCTTCCTGTTGTCCCTCTGCTATACCCAATTCTCTCATTAAATCCATATCACGGGTCGGTATTCTCCATCTTCCCATTGTCAAAGAACTCACTCCCACGTCATTTGCCATCGTAGCAGGCAAAAAAAGACTATTTGCCCGTCAACAGGCAGGAGATGCTACGTCCTGTGACTGTTTCAAACTAACCGACAAGACAGGGCCAATCGAAACATTGGCCATAGTCCTTGAAGAGGCGCTTCTCTGCCGCTCGTTAACGCCAATTGAAGAGGCGACCTTTTTCCGCAAAGCCCTGCAATGGATTGATGAAAAAGAACTTGCCGAACGCTTCCTGCCAATGATGGGCCTCACTCCTTCACCCTATCACATCCAAAAGGGCCTGAAACTCCTCGAACTTGAAGAGCCCCTGGTTATTGCCGTGCATGAAAGCAGCCTTGACGAGAAGGTGGCCTTTGAACTGGGCAAACTCCCTTTTTCAGATCGACTCTCCCTCTTTTCAGTTATCGAAACACTGAAATTAAGTGTCGGAAACCAGAAGAAGCTGACCATTATCTGTCGAGAGTTGGCTGAGCGCCGCAATATGACCATTTTTCAATTTCTCAGTGATGAGGAAATAGATGCTATCGTCAATCATCCTGAGGCAAATGTTCCCCAGAAAACCGCGAAACTTATGACGTGGCTCAACGAAAAGCGTTTTCCCCGACTGAATGAAACTGAACAAAATTTCCGGGAATTTGTTAGCAGTATGCAGATGCCGGATCATGCCCGACTCGATCACAGCCCTTCATTTGAAAAAGACACTTTGCTTTTGACCCTGTCCTGTGCAGACCGGAAACATTTCCAGGCCGTATGGGAACAAATCAAGGGTCTTTTTACAAAAACTGACAACACGGAAAAACCCCAATGAAACAGAAAAACCCATTCCTTAAATCCTTTTTGTTTTTTCTTCTTTTTTTCTTGCCGCCGCAATGGCGAAGGCTGCTCCGGTAGTCCTTTTTGACCAAGCCCATGGTCAGCATTTTCTCGTGGAAAAAGAGGGAAACCTGATTCTGGGCAAAAATCTTGCTATCTGGTTTTGCAATGTACAACAATCGATTTAATGGACATTTCAAATAATACGTCATTACCTATTTTTTATAAAAGGAGAATCTCAATGAACTTTAGAAGCATCTCCTTTGTGATAGGAATCTTTTCCATCACAATGGGGATAATATCTTATAACAGTGAAGTATCAACAGCCAAGCTGCCTATCATTTTGGGAGTCATTGTCTTGTTCATGGCTGTTTTCAACCTGATCCCGGAATTAAAAAGATGCTCTTCGTGTTATAAACGTATCCTCAAAAAAGCCGAACATTGCCGACACTGTGGGAAAAAACAGCCTCCCCAAGAAGACGACACACCCTGAGCCATCTTTTTTGACCATCACCTCCTCCTGTATCGACATAGGATAGACCATGGGAAGCAACCTGCTCAATACATTTTTATCACCTTCACAAAAACCGCTCCGGTTTTCCCTCTATTTTCTGTTATCTATTTTTGCAGCCAATATAAATGCCCTGGTTGACGTTGTTCTGCACCCGGAACTCCCTTATTTTGACCCCGAACATTTTATTGTCGGGGCCATTATATGCCTTCTGACGATCACTCTCTGCACCCTTCTGGAAAGCCTTGTCGAAAAAAAATCAGCCTCCGCTTCAACTCTTTCACCCGGACTGAATCCTTTTATCTGGTTTATTGCCGCCTCCTGGTCAATTATCCTTTTATTTTCACTGGCATGGAATGTCGTTCAACAACAAAAAGAAGTTCTTGAGGTAGCTATCAATGAAGCCGGAACTATTTACGAAAAAGACCTGCTCTATTATCAATGGGCAACCGGACATGAAGGGGTCTTTGTACCAATAACCGAAAAAACCCAACCCAACCCTTACCTGCAGAACGTACCGGAATTTGAGGGAACCACATCACAGGGCAAAAAGCTGACCCTGGTCAATCCTGAATACATGATCCGCCAGGTTTACGAAATGCAAACACCCCGATCCGGTGTTCTCGGCCACATTACCAGCCTTGATCCGATCCGTAGTGAAAACGCTGCGGACGAATGGGAAACAAACGCCCTTGACAAATTCGAGAACGGTAAACAAGAGGTAAGTTCCATAGAAATGATTAACGGCGAACCCTACCTTCGCCTTATGCGGCCAATGATCACCGAGTCGGGATGCCTGAAATGCCATGCCCAGCAAGGCTATGATGTCGAGGATATTCGTGGCGGTATCAGCGTTTCCGTGCCCATGTCCCTCTTATTATCCATCCAGAAAAAAGATATTTTTATGATATCTCTGGCCCATGGGACCCTATGGTTCCTCGGCCTGGCGGGTATCATTTTCGGTTCGTACCGCATACGCCAGTCAATGTTTGAACGCCGGCAGGCTGAAGCCAAAACAAGGTCGATCATTGACAATATGCTGGATGGCCTTATTACGATGGATCAAAGCGGCATCATAGAATCAGTCAATCTCGCCGCGTGCAAAATGTTCGGCTATGCATCTGTTGAAATTATCGGACGCAATATCAACGAACTTATTGAATTTCCCAAAAACTTTATTTGGCACGAAAAAAAGGACAATAATTTTGACTTTGACCTGCGCGAGGCAATCGGCAGTCAAAACGAACTGACTGGAAGGCGTATGGACAGATCCACCTTTCCCATTCAAATATCCCTCAGTGAAATGTTCCTTGAACCCAACCATCTCCTGATCACAACAATACGTGATATTACTGAAGAAAAAATCAGAAAAGCTGAAGCTCTGCGGACCGGCCAACTCGCCGCCATCGGGGAACTCGCCGCCGGTGTGGCCCATGAGATCAACAACCCCATTAACGGCATCATCAATTATACCCAGATTCTGCTTGATGATCAGGAAGGCGAAGAGGGCGCAGATCCAGTCCAGCAGGACATTTTGGCACGAATTATCAAGGAAGGGGAGCGCATCGCCGCCATTGTCAGCAATCTCCTGTCGTTTGCCCGAAAACGTGACGAGATTGTAGAAAAAATTGAGATGGTCGAAGTCATCCAAGACAGCCTGGGACTCTTCATGCATCAGATACACAAAGACGGCATAAAACTCGATGTTGACATCCCGCCCGACCTGCCCTACCTGAAAGGGAATCCGCAACAACTTCAGCAGGTTTTTGTCAACCTGTTGACTAATTCCTGTTACGCCCTGAACCAAAAATTCCAGGGAGAAAATCAGGACAAACGCCTGGAAATCAAAAGCCGTGTCATACAACTGGACGGCAGGGATTTCCTGCGTACCACGGTCAGTGACTGGGGGACAGGGATTTCACAAGACGTGATCGATCATATTTTTGACACCCTCTTTACGACAAAACCCCCCGGTGAGGGCACTGGACTCGGATTGAACATCAGTAAGGGTTTGATACGAGACCACAACGGATATCTTTCTCTGGATAGCACTCCGGGCAATCCCACCGTGGCAACCGTGGATCTTCCTGTTTCCGATCAAAAATAAAAACCATTTTGAGGAGTCATGCATGAAAAGCTATCACAAGGAACTCTGGTTTGAAATCCCCACCCGGAGGGCCTTTGTCAATATCACTCCTGAAGTGGAAAAATGCCTGGCCGAAAGCGGCATTAAAGAGGGCCTGCTTTTGTGCAACGCAATGCATATTACTGCTTCCGTCTTTATCAACGATGATGAGTCAGGCCTGCATCATGACTATGAGGTGTGGCTGGAAAAACTTGCACCACATGAACCGGTAAGCCAATACAGGCACAACGGGTACGAGGATAATGCCGATGCACACATGAAAAGACAGGTCATGGGCCGGGAAGTGGTGGTGGCAGTCACCGAAGGAAAACTGCATTTCGGCACATGGGAACAGATTTTTTATGGCGAATTTGACGGACGGCGCAGGAAACGAGTGCTGGTCAAGATTATCGGGGAATAATTTGACTAGAAGGCTATCCGAGAATGCCCTTTCTGCGCTTATTTTTTCAAAATACCTCGATTTCAGACCTCGTAAAATAGGTTCCGAAAAGGCCTTGTTTTTTGGACACTTTTCAGGATGGGCTATTTCCAACTTCTATAATCAGCCATTTCCCTGATGGAAGCCGTGCGCCAAGGGATGTCAATTTGCGACAAAGATGTTCCTGGGCTGCCCGACGTTTAGGTTGTTGTATTGGCTCCAGGCGGACTG